>CAJMRA010000118.1 GCA_905215675.1 uncultured bacterium
AAGGATGGGGGGCCTGGGGGGAAGGAAACACCCTTGTGCGCTAGCCAAGGGGGTTCCCTTCCCCCCAGAAGAACGATTTCGTGTTAACTCGCCCTAGACCTTGGCGGCCGTGCGCAGATCCGCCACGGCGTCGGTCTTTTCCCAGGAAAATTCAGGCAGCTCGCGGCCGAAATGGCCGTAGCAGGAAGTCTTGGAGTAAATGGGGCGCTTCAGATCAAGGCGCTTCGTGATGAAGTAGGGGCGCATGTCGAAGACTTCGCGCACGGCCCGCGTCAGCACTTCATCGGGAATGTCGCTGCTGCCCTGCGAGGACACCAGCACGCTCACGGGCTCGGCCACGCCGATGCAGTAGGCGATCTGCACTTCGCACACGGGAGCCAGTCCGGCCGCCACCACGTTCTTGGCAATATACCGGCCCATATAAGCGCCGGAACGGTCCACCTTGGAGGGGTCCTTGCCGGAGAACGCGCCGCCGCCGTGATGGCCGCTGCCGCCGTAGGTATCCTGAATAATCTTGCGGCCGGTCAGACCGCAGTCGCCCATGGGGCCACCGATGACGAAACGGCCGGTGGTATTGATGAAAATTTCGCAGTCCTTTTCGTCAAAGTAGCCGGACGGCTCCAGAACGGGACGGATGACGTGCTTCTTGACGGCTTCGATGATGTCGTCCTGCGAAGCCGACGCCGCATGCTGGGTGGAAACAACCACGTTGTTGATGCGCACGGGCTTGCCGTCCTGATATTCAAAGGACACCTGCGTCTTGCCGTCGGGACGGAAGAAGGGCACGGCGCCGTCCTTGCGCACGCGGGTCAGCTGCTGGGAAAGCTGATGCGCCCAGTAAATGGGAGCGGGCATGAGCGTGGCGGTTTCATTGCAGGCAAAGCCGAACATCATGCCCTGGTCGCCCGCGCCCTGATCTTCGGGAGCCGCGCGCAGCACGCCCTGCGCGATGTCGGGCGACTGATGGTCGATGGAGGAAATGACGGCGCAGGTCTCGGCGTCAAAACCCATGTCCGAGCTGGTGTAGCCGATATCGCGGATGGTCTGGCGCACGACCTTGGGCAGGTCGGCGTAGCCCTTGGTCGTGATTTCACCGGCGATGACGGCCATGCCCGTCGTCACCAGCGTTTCGCACGCCACATGCGCGTCGGGGTCCTGCTCCAGCAGGGTGTCGAGCACGGCGTCGGAAATCTGATCCGCCACCTTGTCGGGATGCCCTTCGGTCACGGATTCGGAAGTGAAAAAGTATTTGCCTTTGGTCTGCATATAAAAACTCCTCGGGAGAAAACGGCGCGACACGCCCTGCGGCGGCGACCGGCGGATTACAGGGTCAGCAGAATATTGTCGATAAGGCGGGCCTTGCCCATGCGCACGGCGCAGGCCATGAGCGCGGGACGGCCGGGCTCCAGCATGTCCACCGGCTGCAGGGATTCGGGATCGACGACGGCCAGATAGTCAAGACGCCCCAGCGTCAGGAACTCCGCCCAGCGCACCAGCACCGCGTCGCGCAGCACCTTGACGCGCGCCTCGCCCCGGGCCGCCAGCGCGCGCGCCGCCTGCAAACCGCGTTGCAGTTCGGGAGCCTGCGCCCGTTCCTCCGGCGTCAGATAGACGTTGCGCGAGGACAGGGCCAGCCCGTCGGCCTCCCGCACGATGGGACAGGTCTCGATGCGCACGGGCACATTGAGATCGCGTACCATGCGCCGCAAAACGGCCTGCTGCTGCCAGTCCTTCTGCCCGAATACGGCCCTGTCCGCCTGCGTCAGCATGAACAGCTTCATGACGACCGTGCAGACGCCGCGAAAATGCGTGGGCCGCGACAGACCGCACAGGCCGTGCGACAGCTCCGGCACTTCCACCCAGGTGGCATGATCCGGCGCGTACATGCTGCCCTCGTCGGGAATGAACAACACGTCGGCCCCGTGCCGCTCGGCAATGGCGGCGTCCCGCTCGTGATCGCGCGGGTAGGCGGCCAGGTCCTCGTTGGGGCCGAACTGGGTGGGATTGACGAACAGGCTCACCACCATGCGCCTGGCCAGAGGACGCGCATGGTCCATCAGGCTTTCGTGTCCCGCGTGATAGTAGCCCATGGTGGGCACGAGAACGATGTCCTCGCCCTGCGCATGCCATTGGCGGCATTGGGCCGCCAGCTCTTGGGGTGTGGTTAATATCTGCATATCAAGTTATGGTAATATAGTTGCTGGGAAATCCCTTATACATGGCGCGGCCTCTCTTGTAAAGCATAAGCTTGCCCCTTTCCACGCTCTTTTCGTCCGGGGAAAAAGCGGCTATGCTGCCGCCATGAAAACCGCCGACGACGATTTTTCCTTTACCGTCGAAAACGCCGCGCCCTGCGCCGGCGTCTGTCCCCTGGCCCGCATTCCCGAACCGGTCTGGAAGCACTGGCTGCGCCTGCCCTTCCGCAAGCGTCATCCTTGGCTGTTCCGCCTCGGCGTGCTGCTGGCGGCGCTGCTGATCCTGACGCTGGTCCTGACCGGCGACGAGGATGCCTTCGGCGACGATCGGATTGCGCTGGTCTCCGTCTCCGGTCCCATTCTCGACATCGGCCCCAATCTGGAATGGATACGCAAAATCACGAACAATCCGCGCGTCAAGGGCGTGCTGGTGCGCGTGGATTCCCCCGGCGGCGGCGCGGCAGCCTCGCAGGAGCTGTACGCAAGCCTGAAGGAACTGGCGGGCTCGCGTCCCGTGGCCGTTTCCATGGGCAGCACGGCCGCCTCGGGCGGCGTCATGGTCGCCATGGCGGGTTCCCGCATCTTCGCCAATCCCTCCACGGTGACGGGCAGCATCGGCGTCCGCATGGATATTCCCCAGATCGGAACCCTGCTGAACAAGATCGGCATCGGACAGGAAACCCTGACCACAGCGCCCTACAAGGACGCGGGCTCGCCCCTGAAACCCCTGACGCCGGAACAGCGCGCCTATTTCAAGGAAGTGCTGGACGACATGCACGCGCAGTTTGTGGACATCGTGGCTTCCGGCCGCCGCATGCCCCGCGAAAAGGCCGCCGCACTGGCCGACGGGCGCATATTTACCGGGCGCGAGGCCCTGCGCCTCGGCCTCGTGGACGAGCTGGGCGGCGAATCGGCCGCCCTGCGCTGGCTTGCCGCGCGGTGCGATATTCCCGCCGCCCGTCCCCTGCTCAAGAAACCCGAGGAAGACTTCTGGCTGGAACGCCGCCTGAAAAGCTGGTTCGGGCTGGCCCTTTCCACGCTGGACGCCGCGCCCCGGCCGGCCTTCCTTCATCAGCTTTAGAGCAATTTCAGTTTGAAACGCTTCGCGTTTCCAACCATACGGCCTGTCGTTTCGCGGAAAAAACGCGGTTTTTCCGCTCGCTTCGGACCGGGCGGCACAGCGCCGCCCGGATTTCCTCCTTTTCCCGGCCCGTTTCCCGCGGGCGCAAGCATTTTCTGGAGCCAGTATGTCCGGCAATACCTTTGGGCGTCTGCTGCGCCTCACCACCTACGGCGAATCCCACGGCGCGGGCCTCGGCGGCATCCTCGACGGCTGCCCCGCCGGTCTGCCCCTGTGCGAGGAAGACCTGCAACGGGAACTCGACCTGCGCAAACCCGGCAGCGGCCCCACGGCCACGGCGCGCAAGGAATCGGATACCGTCCGCATCCTCTCCGGCGTTTTTGAAGGCGTCACCACGGGAACGCCCGTGGCCTTCCATGTGGCCAACGAGGATCAGCGCTCCCGCGATTACGGCAATCTGGCGGACGTATTCCGCCCGGGCCATGCGGACTGGAGCTATTTCCACAAGTACGGCGTGCGCGATTACCGCGGCGGCGGCCGCTCTTCCGGCCGGGAAACCGTCGCCCGCGTGGCCGGAGGCGCCATTGCCAAAAAAATTCTGGCCGTCCGCGGTATCCGCGTGCTGGCGGCCTGCATCGAGCTGGGCGGCAACGCCGTGCCCCCCCGGGACATCGACATGGACGGCGCGCAGGCGCGCCCCTACTTCGCCGCATCGGACACGGCCCCGGAACACTGGGACGCCCGCGTCCGCGAAGCCCGCAACGCGCACGACACCCTGGGCGGCATCGTGCAGATCGTGGCGCGCGGCGTGCCCGCCGGGCTCGGCGAACCGGTTTTCGACAAGCTGGACGCCGTGCTGGCCCACGCGCTGATGAGCGTGGGCGCCGTCAAGGGCGTGGAAGTGGGCGAAGGCTTCAACAGCGCCTGGCTTATGGGTTCGCAAAACAACGACCCGCTCCAGCCCGGCCCGGACGGCGACCTGAGCGGCCGCGACAACTTCGCAAGCAATCATGCGGGCGGCATTCTGGGAGGCATCTCCACCGGACAGGAAATCGTGCTGCGCGCGGCGGTCAAGCCCATCGCCTCCATACCGCAGGAACAGCAGACCATCGACAAGAGCGGCAAGGCCGCGTCCGTCCTGATCGGCGGACGTCACGATCTGTCGGCCATTCCCCGCATCGTTCCCGTGCTGTCCGCCATGACGGCCCTCGCGCTGGCCGACATGCTGCTGTTGCAGGAACGGATGATCTGCGGGGATGCGCGCTGATGGCCGATCTGCCCCTGCTTTCCTCTCCCGACGTCGCGGAACTGACCGGCACGCTCGAACGCGTGGTCTTTCATAACGAGGAAAACGGCTACACCGTCTTCCGCCTCGTGCCGGACAAGGCCCTTGCCGGAGAATCAAAGGTCGCGGGCGCGCCGCCGCGTACCGTCAGCCGCGATCCCGTCACCTGCGTGGGACATACCGTCGGCCCGCAGGCGGGAACCCACGTCCGCGTGACAGGCCGCTGGGTCAACAATCCCCGCTTCGGCCGCCAGCTGGAATTTTCCCATCTGGAGGAAATGCTGCCGGTCACCAGCGAAGGCATACGCCTGTATCTGGCCTCCGGGCTGATCAAGGGCGTGGGCGAAAGCCTCGCCGGGCGCATCGTGGACGCGTTCGGCCCGGATACCATCCGCATTCTGGACGAGGAACCCGATCGGCTGCTCTCCGTTCACGGCGTCGGCAAAAAGGGACTGCAACGCATCAAGGAAAGCTGGGCCGCCCACCGGGGCATCCGCGATCTCATGCTCTTTCTGCAACCACACGGCATCACGCCCGCCTATGCCGTGCGCATCTACCGCGCCTACGGCGCGGACGCGCTTCAGGTCGTGCGTGAAAATCCCTACCGGCTGGCCATGGACATTCACGGCATAGGCTTCGTCACCGCCGATGCCGCGGCCCGCAAGCTCGGCTTCACCGAACTGCACCCCCTGCGCGTGCAGGCGGGTATTCTCTATCTGCTCCAGAAGGCCACGGACGACGGGCACGTCTATCTGCCGCAAACCAAGCTGGAAGAGGCCGCCTGCGCCCAGCTGGGCGTGGACGCGGACCTTGTGCGCGAAGCCCTGAACGCCCTGGAGGCCGACGAACGCATCGTGCGCGAAATGCCGGAAGAAGCAGGGACCCTCGCCGCCGACGACGAAACGCTGCGCAACGAGGGCCCCGGCGTCTATCTCCGGCGCTTCTATCACTACGAATCAAAAATCGCCTTTTACCTGCGCCGTCTGCTGCACGCGCCCAAGTCCGTCCGCTTTCCCGATCCCGACGCGCTGGTGGAAAAAATCACCTCGGCCCTGCCCATCACCCTGGCCCCGGAACAGCTCGAGGCCGTGCGCACGGCCGCCCGCAGCAAGGTCATGGTGCTGACCGGCGGCCCCGGTACCGGCAAGACCACCATCATCAACGCCATCATCAATCTTTTTGCGGAAGTGCGCGCCAAGATACTTCTTGCCGCCCCCACGGGCCGCGCCGCCAAGCGCATGAGCGAAACCACCCGGCGCGAAGCCCGCACCATTCACCGCCTGCTGGAGTACAGTCCCAAGGAGGACGGCTTCGCCCGCAACGAGGATACGCCCCTGGCCTGCGCCCTGCTCGTGGTGGACGAAGCTTCCATGATGGACGTCCAGCTTTTCTACCACCTGCTCAAGGCCGTGCCCCTGGGCGCGACCGTCATTCTCGTGGGCGACGTGCATCAGCTTCCCTCCGTGGGTCCGGGCAACGTCCTTTCCGATATCATTGCCTCCCGCGCCGTCCCCGTGGCCGAGCTGACGGAAATTTTCCGGCAGTCCGCCGAAAGCGAAATCATCTGCAACGCCCATCTGATCAACAAGGGCGAAGTCCCCTCGCTGGAATCCAGCAAGGATCGTCTTTCCGATTTCTACTTCATCCGGCAGAGTCCCCCCGAAAAGGCCGCGGAAATGATCGTCGATCTGGTGCGCAACCACATTCCCCGCCGCTTCGGTCTGGACCCCGTGGACGACATTCAGGTGCTCACCCCCATGATCAAGGGAGAAGTCGGGGCAACGGCCATGAACCACCGGCTTCAGGAAGCCCTCAACCCCAACGGGCTTGAAGTGCGCAAGGGCGAGCGGGCCTTCCGGCTGCACGACAAGGTCATGCAGATCCGCAACAACTACGACAAGGACGTCTTCAACGGCGACATGGGCCGCATCTCCCACATGAGCCCCTCCGATCGAACCCTGAGCGTGGACTTCGACGGGCGCGTCGTCCCCTACGACTTCGAGGATCTCGACGAACTCGCCCCGGCCTACGCCATTTCCATTCACAAGTCGCAAGGCTCGGAATACCCCGCCGTCGTCATCCCGCTCATGATGCAGCACTACGTCCTGCTGCAACGCAATCTCGTCTATACCGGCGTCACCCGGGGAAAGCGGCTGGTCGTGCTGGTGGGCGAAAGCCGCGCCCTGCATATGGCCGTCAAGAACAACAAGACCCGCAAGCGCCATACCCGCCTTGCCCTGCGCCTGCGCGGCGTCGATTAGCGCCGCTGCGCTGGCAGGGCAATCGGCCGGAGTTTTGCCGGGGGGAAGGGAGGGCCCCTTTTGGAAAAGGGGCCCTCCCTTCCCCCCGGACCCCCCATCCCTCCCCCGAAAACTTTTATTCAGGACCCTCGACAACACGGGACTTCGAGCGCGTTCCTTCTGCCCCACGTCCCCCGGTTGCGCGAACAGCAGAAACAACCCCGCATGTGGGGCTGTTTCTGTCGTCACATTTTACCTTTGAAAAAGAAAAATATGAAGGTAACCACGTTTCGTTGAACGCACTCTGTAAATTTCTTTTCCTTACTCCGGCGTAAAGAGAGCGTGTTCACCTTTGAAAAAGGTGAACACGCGAGACGACGGCACAGCGCCGCCCGACCAAAAGTGAACGGAAAAACCGCGTTTTTTTCCGCGAAACGACAGGCCGTATGGTTTGAACGC
>CAJMRA010000119.1 GCA_905215675.1 uncultured bacterium
AACGACAGGCCGTATGGTTTGAAACGCGCAGCGTTTCAAACTGAAATTGCTTTAGGACGAGAACGGGCTTGCGGTGAAGGGGCTGGAGGCAAAGGGGCTCGCCGTGCGGTTTTTCTGTTCCACAGGGGCGGGCTTGGGCTGTCCCCAGGTTTCCTTGATCAGCATGTCCAGCTTGTCGGACAGCGCCTTCAGGTCGGGCTTGGTGAACTGGGCGTCCGCGCCGACGGAGGCGCACTTGCGCGCCAGCGGTTCGTTGATCATGGATGAGAAGATGGCCACGGGAATGCGCTTGAGCAGGGGATCTTCCTTGATGTGCTTGCACAGGGCGAGGCCGTCCATGGAGGGCATTTCGATATCGGAGATGATCCCCGCGCAATACTTGTCAATGGGTTCGCCGGATTCCTCGCAGTGCTGCTTGAGGTCCAGCAGATAGCGCCAGGCTTCTTCGCCGTTGACCTTCTGGGTGAGCGTGAAGCGGCCTTCCTTGGCGAGCAGGTGGGCCACAAGGTTGCGGATGCTGGAGGAGTCGTCCACATGCAGCACTTCATACGGCCCTCCTTCCTGGGCTCCCTGCTCCTCGTCGGGATAGCGGATGGCCATGCTCGGATTGAGTTCGGCGACGATGGCTTCCAGGTCCAGCAGGAAGATGACGCGATCTTCCAGCCGCACCACGCCGGTGATGGAACTCTGGCTGATGTTTTGCAGGAAGTTGCCGGGGGCTTCCACATCCGTCCAGCTCAGGCGATAGATACGGTTGACGCCGGAGACGAGAAAGCCGGTGTAGACGGTGTTGAATTCCGTCACGATGACCTTGGCGTCTTCATTGGTGATGGGCGTGCTGCCGAGATACTTGGCCATGTCGATCATCGGTACGATACGCCCGTTGCGGTGGGAGAAGGCGCCGAGCACGGCCGGATGTCGCATTTCCGGCATGGCCGTAATGGATTGGCGTCGAATGATTTCCACTACCTTGGCCACATTGAGCCCGTAGTGGCCTTCGTACCCGTCCTGATTGACGTAGAATTCCACAATCTCGAGCTCGTTTGTGCCGGTTTCCAGCAGAATATTGGTTTGCGACATACTGTCTCCAAACATGGCCGATGGCGGCGAGCGCGTCGGGCGCAATTTCCAGAGCGTATCTTCAGCAGAAACGATGCCGGTTCCGGGGGCTCCGCCGAGGGAGCGTCACATGACCGCGCGGGCATCGGTCTCCCGTTTCCGCATTCGCCCGGCTGTTCTCCGGCCGGGATGCCGGGAGACGGCGGCAAGGGGAGAGTCTTTTCAGAAGGTTTTTTCAGGTCGATCCGCTCTGGAACCTTGTCTGTTAAAAGTGGAGAAGCCGGATGAGACACGCCTTTTTCTCAGGGGAGGGAGATGGAATTCCCCTGTATAATCAAATGTAAAGCGGCGATTCCGCCGTTGAAGCCGATGGTGGCGGGCTTCTGTTGCTGAAACCCGGATATAGTCTTTTCGGCCGTACGCAAAAAATGTTTAGCGCGAAACGCCGTCATGCCGCGACGGCGGCGCGGCCCGCCCGGCCCGAAGCAGGTGGAAAGACCGTGTCTTTCCGCCACATGACAGGCCGTGTGGTTTGAAGCGCCATGCGTTTCAAACAGAAAATGTTCTAGTTCGCGCTGTCGAACAGGCCGGTGGACAGGTAGCGTTCGCCGGTATCGCAGGCAAAGGTGACGATATGTTTGCCGCTCATTTCCGGTCGCGCGGCGACGCGCAGGGCCGCGGCGAGATTCGCGCCCGTGGAGATGCCCGCGCAGACGCCTTCGGCGGCCATGAGCCTGCGGGCCGTTTTGCGGGCCTCGTCCGTGGGAACGGTGATGATTTCGTCCACGATGTCCCGGTTCAGGTTCTTGGGCACAAAGCCCGCGCCGATGCCCTGAATGCCGTGGGGACCGGCCTTGCCGCCGGACAGGACGGGCGATTCGGCGGGTTCCACGGCAATGACGCGGCATTCCGGGGCCAGTCCCTTGATATACAGCCCCGTGCCGGAGAGCGTCGCGCCGGAACCCACGCCGGCTACCAGGGCATCCACGACGCCGTTGCTGTCGTGCATGATTTCCGGCCCGGTCGAGGTGTAGTGGGCTTCGATGGCGTCGGCGTTTTCAAACTGGCGGGGACGAAAGGCCCGGCGTTCGGCCGCGATGCTTTCGGCCATGGTCACGGCGCCGCTCATGCCCTTGTCTGCCGGAGTAAGTATCAGTTCCGCCCCCAGGGAGGCAAGCAGCTGGCGGCGTTCGACGCTCATGGATTCCGGCATGGTCAGCACGCAGTGCAGCCCGCGCACGGCGCAGGTCAGGGCCAGGCCGATGCCCATATTGCCGCTGGTGGCCTCCACGACCGTGCCGCCGGAGGTCAGCTCGCCGCGCTGCATGGCGCGATCCAGAATATGAAAGGCCGCGCGATCCTTGATGGAACCGCCGGGGTTCTGATTTTCGAGCTTGAGCAGCAGAATGCCCGGCAAACCGGCCGCAAGACGGGAAAGACGCAACAGGGGCGTGCGACCGATGCTTTGAAGTAGGGTCGTGAGCATGGCACCCTCGCAATGGTGTTGATGGGGAATGCGCCACGGCGTCCTGCGTTGCGCAACGGCGCTGTATGCAGCGGCGCGAAGAAGCGGAATAGGCATTAGTTAGGTGATTTTCCCCCTGTTGGCAATCCCGGCTACTTTTTGCACAAGCGCTTGACGAAGTTTCGGGCGCAGGGCATGCAGGAGGGAGAGCCACCGTCGTCAAGGAGGGGACATATGAAATTTCTGATTGCCGCAGCCTGTTGCGCCCTTGCGCTGTTTGCGGGAGAAGCCGCGCAGGCGCGGCCCGATCTGGTGGAACTGTACGCCGAAGCCGTGCGCACGGCGGATGCGGCCGAGCTGGAACGGCTGCTCGCGCCCAATTACTGGCATATAGGCGCCAACGGCCATATTCAGGACAAGGAACATTTTATTGCCGCCATCAAGGCGGGCAAGATGGTCATCAAGACGTTGCACATCCGTAATGTGCGCGCATCCATGGTCGGCAAGACCATCGTCGTGACCGGGAACGGCATCATGCAGGGCACCAGCGAGCCGCCGCTGCCGGAAGGGCTGATGCGTTACACGCTTGTGCTGGGAGATAATGGAGGAAAGCAGCAGGTCGTGCTTTTTCAGGCGACGCCCGTTGTGCCGTCGGCCGACTGCAAGGATGGTAACTGCGCCCTGCGCTAGAGCATTTTCAGTTTGAAATGCTTCGCGTTTCAAACCATACGGCCTGTTGTTTTGCGGAAAAAAACGCGGTTTTTTCCGCTCACTTCGGGCCGGGCGGCGCGGGGAAGATTTCTGAAACGGGGCGGCCTGCGGGCCGCCTTTTTTTACGCTCGCCTCGCGTTTCACCTTTTTCAAAGGTGAAACGCTCTAGTGGTCGTCGTCATGGCGCGCCCACCACGGCAGGGTTCGCCAGGCTTCCGCAAGGGCCCGCTCCTTCGCGCGGCTGTCCGGCGAGCAGGCTTCCAGGGCGGCCCGGTAGGCGGGGGAATGCCCCTTGTGCGCCGCATGGCAAAGCTCATGCAGACAGAGATGCCGCGCCAGCTCCGCCGGAAGCAGGACCGCGCGCCAGTTGAGGCTGATACGCGCGCGATTCCGGCCGCCGTCGGCCGGTTGCGCGGGGAGACGGCGGCAGCTGCCCCAGAGCGTGCGCTGATCCCGGCAGCGCACGCTTTCCACGGAAACGCCCATGTCCCCGGCCAGACGAAGCAGCAGGGGCGGCAGGAGCGCGTCCGCCGCATGGCGGCCCCAGCGGCGCAGCAGCCGTGCGGCCGCGCGCAAGCCCTCTTCCGTCATGTCGGCATAGAGCAGCAGCTCGTGTTCCCGTTCCAGCAGCGCCGGTCGCCGCGCGCCGTCGCTCAGGAGCAGGGGCGGCGCTCCGGTCAGAGGGCCGCACGGGGCAAGGCTTGCCGCCCGTCGTCCTTCGTCCGCCGTACCGGCATGGCGCACGGCAAATTTTGCCGGAAGCAGGGGAATGTCCACGGCGGCGGGAAGCGCCGGGTGCTGCGGCTCCGGGAAACGGCGTCGGTAAGTTTTTTCAAGCCACGACAGCATGTTGGATACGAAAGTTTCCGCAAGAGGGAGCGCGTGGGACGGCAGGGTCAGACGCAGCTGTCCTCCTGCCGTCAGCACGAGACGCGCGCGGCGCGCCCGGGGGGACAGACGCAGGCCGGCCGTCAGTTGTGTGCCGTCTTTAAGAATAAAAACAGCATGTTGCCCTTGCAGCAAAAAATGGGGACGCATCTGTTCGGCCATGAAGCCATATAAAAATGGACTGTGATCGGCGTCAAGTGCGGGCGTTTTGGATCCCTTCTTGCATTAAGGGGCGCGACGAGAGATCTCGGAAATTTTTTCGTGAGGCTGCATATATCATCGCAGTTTCAAAGGACAAAACCATGCAGATTACCAATGACTATTCGACGTTGAACATGTTCGGTACGGAATCCCTGTATGCCGACAAGACCGAAGAAGAACAGGCGGGTACGACGCTGTTCGGTTCGGATGGCGACAGCGTAACCATTTCCGATGAAGCTCGTCAGCTGTACGCGCAGCAGGGCGCGACGAGCGAATCCGCGGCTCCCGCGGCGCAGGGCGGCGGCTCCGCCGTGTCCGGCGGCGGCGACAGCGAGGACAGCGAATCCAGCGACAGCCAGATTCAGAACCAGATTCAGAGCCTGCAAAGCCAGATTGCCGCCCTGCAGTCCTCCGGCGAGGACAACAGCGGCGAAATCGCCGCCCTGCAGGGACAGATTGCCTCTTTGCAGGCGCAGTTGAGCTAGAAACGCATGGTTGGCGACGTGTCCGCACGGGAGGGCGGACGCGCCGGGAATGCCGCCCGGCCGGAAGTGAGTGGAAAAACAACGCTTTTCCGCGAAACGACAGGCCGCATGGCTTGAAACGCAATGCGTTTCCAACTGAAAATATTCTCCAGATATTTTCCATCGGGAGACGTCGCTGTTGCCGTGGCGACGTTTTCCTCCCCTCCCCACAGGGACGCGCCTTTGCCGTGGCGCGTCCCTTTTTTTGATCCCGCGCCGTTGGGACGGGGTCTCGTCTTTCGCCGTTGGGCGAGGCCGCGTCCACGCGCATTCATATAAATTGTAACTATACAGAGACGAGCGCGGCGGAACATGCGACGGCATACGCACCGTGCGATCTGTCGGGCGAACGGCGTCGCCGTTGCGTATTGCAGACGTACTTTCCTTTGATATCGCGTTGTTGCATATTGGTTATCGTTTGCCTTTACTCAGGTAATTACGCATGTTATACTTACTTTCCTTATAAAAAACGCAATAAATACCCTCGTCAGGAGGATCATGATGAGCTGCGAAAACAAACGTCCCTGCCCTTGCACCTATGATTGTCCCAGACACGGCAAATGCTGCGCCTGCGTTGCGCATCACCGCGATCATAACGAAGGTGTGCCCGGATGCTTCTTTTCAAGGGAAGCGGAAGCGACGTATGATCGAAGCCTTGAAGCGCTTTGCCGCGACAGGGGCATGACGATTGTGAAAGGATAGAGCGCTGTTTTTTTGAAAAAGGCAAAGCATGAGGTGGCGGAACAGTGCCGCACGGCCCGAAAAGAGCGGAAAAAGCGCCTTTTTTCCGCAAAATGACAGGCCGTATGCTGTGAAACACAACGCGTTTCACACTGAAAATGCGCTACGAAGGGAGCGAATATATGGAGAATACGGCGAAGACCGTTTTTATTACCGGGGGGTCCACGGGGATCGGCGCGGCCTGCGTGCGCAAGTTCGCCGCCATGGGCTGGAATGTTGCCTTTATGGATATCAATACGCGGGACGGCGCGAATCTTGCCGGTGAACTTGGCGTGCTGTTTGTGGAAGGCAGTACCCGCAGCCGCGCGGATATCGATCGGGCCGTTTCCGCCGCATGCCGCCAGTTCGGCGGGCTGGATAGCGTGATTGCCAATGCGGGCATTCACCGCTGCAATACCCTGCTGGATATCAGCGAGGAAGAACTGGACCTGATGATTGATACCAACATCAGGGGCACGGTGCATACGCTTCGTGCGACCGTGCCCTTGCTGGTGAACCGGGGAAAAGGCTCGGTGGTCATCAATGCGTCCGACCAGTGCTATGTGGGCAAGCCCAACAGCTTCGGCTATGGCCTTACCAAGGGGGCTCTGGGACAGATTACCAGAAGTCTGGCCATCGACTTGGGGCCGAAAGGCGTTCGCGTCAATGCCGTATGCGCGGGAACCATACGTACCCCCCTCACGGAAACATTGTTCCAGAGCTTTGCCGACATCACGCACGGAGGCGACGCGAGCGCCTACTGGAAGTCCGAAGCCGCGCTCTATCCTCTGGGCAGGGTGGGCGAAGCCTGCGAAGTGGCGGAACTCGTCCACTTTCTCGCTTCCGATGCCGCAAGCTTCATGACGGGAGGTCTGTATCTCGTGGATGGGGGCCTCACGGCCGGGTAGAGCGTTCGATCGTGCGGGGAGCTTTTCGCCGACGCGGCGGAGAGAAAAGACTTGACTTATTATCAGGAATCTTTACTATAAAGCTCACGAAGCGAACACCTCAACCGGCATTATGCCAAAGGATACCCCTGATGAAATCTCTGAAAGGCACGCAGACGGAAAAGAATATTCTCACCGCCTTTGCCGGTGAATCCCAGGCTCGCAACCGCTACGACTTCTTTGCCGGAGCCGCCAAAAAGGACGGCTTCGTGCTGGTGAGCGACATCTTTACGGAAACGGCCCTGCAGGAAAAGGAACATGCCAAGCGTCTGTTCAAGTTCCTTGAGGGGGGCGAAGTGGAAATCGCCGCCGCCTTCCCCGCCGGGGTCATCGGCGACAGCCACGCCAATCTGATTGCCTCCGCCGCCGGTGAAAATCACGAGCACACGGAAATGTACCCCTCCTTTGCGGCGACGGCCGAGAAGGAAGGCTTTGCCGAAGTGGCCGCCGTCATGCGCAATATCGCGGTCGCCGAAGCCTATCACGAGCGCCGTTTCCTGGCGCTGGCCCGGGATATCAAGGAAGGCCGCATGTTCCTGCGTGAAAAGCCCGTCATCTGGCGGTGCCGTAATTGCGGCTGTCTGGTGGAAGGAACCCACGCGCCCGATGTGTGCCCGGCCTGCGCGCACCCCAAGGCGCATTTTGAAGAACTGAACTACAGCTTCTAGAGCGTTTTAACACTAAATTGTTTTTCTGGGGGGAAGGAAACCCCCTTGGCTAGCGCGCAAGGGGGTTTCCT
>CAJMRA010000120.1 GCA_905215675.1 uncultured bacterium
AGGAAAGCAGGAGTCATTTAAGATGTCCAGCTTTTTTTAGAAACAGCCCCTAGGGAGTGT
The DNA here is from genome assembly GCA_905215675.1 of uncultured bacterium. Lineage (GTDB taxonomy): Bacteria > Desulfobacterota > Desulfovibrionia > Desulfovibrionales > Desulfovibrionaceae > Desulfovibrio. Next base: position 61 of record CAJMRA010000120.1, read on the forward strand.
CGTCAAATTAAAAAGAATGTTATAATCTCTTCATTTACAATGAGGCGAGACCTGGCGGCACATCAAAGGCATGATATTTCCGACAGGGCATGGGCAGATATTGAAAAACTTCTTGCCGGTTCCAAAGGCTGTGTCGGTCGTCCTTCCGCCGATAACCGATTGTTTATCAACGCCGTCTTCTGGATACTGAGAACTGGGGCTCCATGGCGGGATTTGCCTCCTGATCTTGGCGACTGAAAAAATACGCATCGCCGCTTCTACCGATGGTGAGATCGGGGAATTTGGGAGAAAATACTCGAAGCTCTCATTGTCGAACCTGATTTTGAATGGCTCATCATTGATGCCAGTCATTGCTAAGTTCATCCACATGCGGCGTGCGCTGCGGGAGGTAATGAGGCCATGAGCCAGACAAAAGGGGGCTCAACTCAAAAATACATCTGGCCGTGGAGGCGCATGGTATGCCGGTCAGAGTTGTTGTTACAGAAGGTACCCGAGCTGATTGCAAAGAAGCCTGTGCGTTGATTGATGGGGTGAGCGCCGGAGTACTTTTAGCTGATCGAGGCTACGATACGGAGAGTATTCTCCGCAAAGCAGGTGAATCCGGTTACCAGGTTGTCATCCCGTCAAAGAAAAGTCGTAAAATATTACGCAACTATGACAGAGAACTCTACGAAGTCAGGCATCTTGTCGAGAATGCTTTTCTGCATCTCAAGCGCTGGCGGGGAGTTGCTACACGGTATGCCAAAAGATGCGCCTCTTTTCTTGCAGCCGTTCAACTTAGATGCATATCTTTGTGGGCAAGCATGATTTGACGACACTATCTGGCTGAGGGGTTTCCCTTCCCCCAAAAAAATTTAAAAAAGATAAAACGCGAGGCGGCGCTGCGCCGCCGTGTTTGTCGTTGTCAGTACTCATCCGGGCGCGACATGCGCAGGGCGGGAACGCCGACGCCGAGAGCGGCGGCGGCTTCGCGTACGGCGTCGGCTTCGGGGCGGGCATAGTCGCGTCCCTCAAGCCGGTAGAGCTTGGCGGGCAGCATGACGCCTTCCGGGCCGAGGGCCTGTCCTGTCAGGCAGCGGCCCGCCCCCCGGGGCAGCACGGTGCGTTCGAGCAGGCAGTAACGCACGCCCAGACTATGGGTATGGCGCAGCAGGGCGGCGGCGGCAACCTCCCTGTGCCGCGGCGCGCAGAGCAGACGCAGCACGCCGGAAGGCCGGGACTTCTTGCCCAGCCCCGGCAGCCAGAGCACATCCAGCACTTCCGGCAGGGCGGCCAGGGCTTCCAGCGCCGCGCCCAGTTCCTCGCCGGTCAGATGATCGAGATGGGTTTCCAGCTGGGCGATCTGCTCGTTGCCGCCCCTGCGCTGGGCGTCGGGCGTTTCTTCCCGGCGGTTTTCGCGCCGGACGGGGGGCGTTTCCGGCGTTGTTTCCTCTTCTTCCAGAACCCAGACGCGCAGCCAGACGTCGTCGCCCGAGGGGCGGTAGCCGACGCCCAGTCCCCGGACGATGCCTTCCGGCAGTTCAAAGGCGTCGGGCAGCACGCGGGCCAGCGCCACGCCGTCGGCGGGCAGCGGGTCCGCGGAATAGTCGGAGTCGTTTTCGGTCCTGCGCAGGGGAAGCCCGCGCAGAAGAAGCGCCGCCGCGGGCGACGGCAGCGGCAGGGGACCGCGCGGCCCCTGCGTCGTGCCGGAAGACCACGGCAGCGGCGAGGCCGTCACGCGCGTGATTCCCAGAGCCTTGCGCCCCAGCGCCAGCGCCCAGCAGGCCGCCGCCAGCGAGAGCAGCACAAAAACGCCTTCGCGGGCGGCGAACGCCAGTCCCTCCGGGCGGACGCCGTGCGCCTGCGCCTGCGCTTCCACCAGCAGCCGCAGGGCCTTTTCGGCCTGTTCCCGGGCTTCGTCGGGCAGCGGCAGGGATTCCAGCGCCGCGTGCAGGCCGCTCACGGGCCAGAGCCCGTCGGCGGGTAGCGCCTCGTCCGCGGGCGTCAGCCGGAATCCCGGCCCGGCCGGTCCCTGGGGGACGTTCAGCAGGCGGCAGGGAAGATCGAGTTGTTGCAGCGCGCTCAGCACGGGCCGCATGTCCACCCCCAGATGGGCGAGCGCCCCTGCCAGCGACATACCGTCAAAACCGAATGTGGTATCAAGATGCAGTTGCATGAGGGAACCCCCTTGTCGCCGCCGCAAGGGCGGCCGCACGACAGGCTTGTGCTTGCCGCCATGCTTGGTTATGGTGGGAAAAGCGCGCACGTTCCTGTCGAAAGACCAGATTATCGGGCAGGAGCACGGAAGTCTGGCGCGCAGGAGGAAGCATGCTCGTAGTAGATTGGATGACCCCGAACGTCGTGGCCGTCAAGCCCGAGACATCGTTGCTCAAGTGCCGGAATTTGCTGAAAGAGAAAAATATCCGCCGCCTGCCCGTGGTGGACGACGCCAACAGGGTCGTCGGCATTGTCTCCGATCGCGACGTCAGGGGAGCCTCGCCCTCCAAGGCGACCACGCTTGAGGTGCACGAAATGCAGTACCTCCTCGCGGAACTCAAGGCCAGGGACATTATGACGCCCCGGCCCCTGACGGTCAAACCCGACGCCACGGTGGAAGAAGCCGCCCTGCTGATGCTCGACAAGAAGATCGGCGGGCTGCCCGTCGTCAATGACGACGGAACGCTTATCGGCATCATCACCGATCAGGACCTGTTCAAGCTGCTGGTGGAAATCACCGGCGTGCGCCAGGGCGGTATTCAGCTGAATTTCGTCATTTCCGACGCTCCGGGCAGCATGCGGATACTGTTCGACACCCTGCGGGAACGCGGCGCGCGGATACTCTCGGTGCTGACGGCCTATCAGGATGGAAAACGGAATGTTTCCATCAGGATACGGAAAATGGACGACCCCCGGACCGAGGATGCGCTGGTGGCGCATTTTCAGGATATTGGACTGTTGTCCTCCTGGTCGCGCTGCGCGCGGCACGAATAGGCCGACGGGTCATAAAAGCGCGTCTTTCAAAGCGTAGGACTTGCCATCGGATTTTTTTTCTGGCATGCTTTCCCTACGTTCGCGTAGATACGCGCACAGATTACTTCAGGAACATAGCCGGGAAGCATCCGGCTACCAAGCCCGGGGCATATCGCCCCTGACGCTGTAAGACTGGTCCAAGGAGGACAAGCATGGCTGAAGTTTCCTTTCAGGGTAAAACCTTCGAAGTGGACGAAGACGGTTTCCTGCTCCGTTTTGACGACTGGTGCCCCGAGTGGATGGAGTATGTGAAGGAATCCGAGGGCATCTCCGAAATCACCCCTGACCATCAGAAGATTCTGGACTTCCTGCAGGACTACTACAAGAAGAACGGCATCGCCCCCATGGTCCGTATTCTGTCCAAGAATACCGGCTACAAGCTGAAGGAAGTCTACGAACTCTTCCCCTCCGGCCCCGGCAAGGGCGCCTGCAAGATGGCCGGTCTGCCCAAGCCCACCGGCTGCGTGTAGTCTCTAAAGTTTTTTTGACGTTAAAAAGGCGGAAGGTCTATTCCTTTCGCCTTTTTTTATTCCCGCCGACATTGCCGCACGGCTCCGGCGTCCGCCTCTTTACGCCACACGGAAAAAAAGGTATCGGCGAAACATGATGCAAAACATCACATGGAAAAAATGCCTCATCTGGATTGGAGGTCTGTGTATCGTGAGCGGCATTGCCTGTTCCGCCATCGTCGCCATGCTTTTTTTCTGGGCATCGCGCGATTTGCCCGATCTTTCGCGGCTGGAGGATTATCACCCGCCGCAGGCTACCACCATTCTTGCCCGTGACGGCTCCATTCTGGGCACGCTCTACCATGAAAAGCGTTTCATCATCACGCTGGAAGACATGCCCAAATATCTGCCGCTGGCCTTTCTTGCCGCCGAAGACGACAACTTCTACCGGCACAGCGGCGTGGACCCCGTGGCCATCGCCCGCGCCGCCTTCGTCAACATCACCAGCGGGTCCAAGCGGCAGGGCGGCAGCACCATCACGCAGCAGGTCATCAAGCAGCTGCTGCTGACGTCGGAGCGCAGCTACACCCGCAAGATGAAGGAAGCCATTCTGGCCTATCAGCTGGAAAATACCCTGTCCAAGGATCAAATCCTGCTGACCTATCTCAATTATATCTATCTGGGACAGCACGCCTACGGGGTCGAGGCCGCGGCGCGCACCTACTTCGGCAAGCATGCCGCCGACATCACGCTGGCCGAGGCGGCGGTCATTGCCGGTCTGCCGCAGGCGCCCAGCCGCTATAATCCCTTCCGTCATCCCGACGAGGCCAAAAAACGGCAGATGTATGTGCTGAGCCGCATGCGGGCCCTGCAATGGATTTCGGAAGCCCAGTATCAGCAGGCCAGCAACGAGCCCCTGATTTATTGGAGCATGCCCGATTATCGTCCCGGCGCGGCCCAGTGGTATCAGGAGGAAGCCCGGCGTCTGCTGGTGGAATTCTTTACCGAAAAGAATCTTGCCGCCCTGGGCGTGCGCACCAACAAGTCCGGCGAGGATTATGTGTACGAGGCCGGTCTGACCGTGCGCACCTCCATGGACCCCGTGCAGCAGGATGCCGCCGGAGCGGCGCTGCGGCGCGGGCTGGAAGAACTGGACAAGCGCCAGGGCTGGCGCGGCTCCATCGGCAAGCTGACGCCGGAGGAGCAGAAGGCCTTTCTTGACGAGAGCACGTTTGATCCCCTTTCGCTTGTGGGCGATGTCTGGGTCAAGGCCCTTGTCACGCGCTCCGAGGCAAAGCAGCTTACCGTGGCGCTCGGGCAGGGCTATACCGGCGTCATTCCCCTGGCCAACATGAGCTGGGCCCGCAAGCCCAATCCCCGTGTGGCCGGCATGCATGCTCCGGCCATCAGGGACGCGCGCGCCGTGGCCGAGGCCGGGGATCTGATCTGGGTTTCCGCCGCGCCGCTTCTGGTGCAGGAAGGCAAGAAAAAGCAGGAAGTCGCCTACGATCCCGCCCGCGTGCAGAAGAAGACGCCCATTGTGCTGCGTCTCCAGCAGGAGCCGCTGGCGCAGGGCGCGCTGGCCTCCATCGAGCCCCAGAGCGGCGACGTGGTGGCGCTCATCGGCGGCTACCAGTTCGGCAACAGCCATTTCAACCGCGCCACGCAGGCACGACGGCAGCCCGGTTCCAGTTTCAAGCCCGTGGTCTATTCGGCCGCGCTCGACGCCGGATTCACGCCCACGTCGCAGGTGCTGGACGGGCCGCTTGTCTACGTCAACCCGTATACCAACGAGGTCTGGCGGCCCTCCAACTACGAACACAACTACAAGGGCATTCTGCCTCTCCATACCGCGCTGGCCCTGTCGCGCAATACCACCACGGTGCGCGTGGCGCAGACCATCGGCATCGCCAACGTCATCCAGCGCGCCAAGATGCTTGGCCTTGAACCGGACTTTCCGCAGGAACTGGCCGTCAGCCTCGGCGCCGTGGCTGTATCGCCCCTCAACCTGACGCAGGCCTATGCGGCCTTTGCCAATCAGGGGCTCGGCGTGCGGCCCCGCATCATCACGTCCATTGTGGACGCGCGGGGACGTGAACTCTACCGGCAGGATGTGGAACACTGGCAGGCCATCACGCCCCAGAATGCCTATCAGATGGCCTGCCTGCTCCGGGAAGTGGTCAATGCCGGTACGGGGAGCCGCGCCCGTGTGCCGGGGCATGACAATATCGGCGGCAAGACCGGCACCACCAACGAGGAGTGCGATACCTGGTTTGTGGGCTTTTCGCCCTATCTGGTCACCGGCGTCTATGTGGGCTTCGATCAGGTTCGTTCGCTGGGACGGCTCGAACAGGGCGGCCGCACGGCGGCTCCCATTTTCCGCTATTACCGAACGGCCGTGGAAGACCTGTACAAGGAATATCCCCAGGACTTCGTCATGCCGCCCGGCATCACCATGGAAGGCAATCTTGCCTTCAACGGTCCGGCCCAGCCCGGCCTTTCCGCCGTGGACGGCGCGACGCCCACCGATCCGGCGACCGCCACAGGCGCCATCGGCGCCGATACCTCGGAAGGCGGCGAAGACCTTATGCGGCAGATGTTCTGACGTCGCCGCGCAAGCCGCCCTTTTCATGAACGCGGCCCGGCCGGAATCTGCCCGGCCGGGCAAACAATATAAGGATACCCATGATTCCCTACGGTTCTCTTGTCGTTTACAGAACGCCCAAGGGGCGCAGCTACGTCAAACGTCTGGAGGAAGGGCAGGACTGGCACAGCAACGACGGCGGCCTGTCCGCCGCCGACGTTCACGCCGCCCACTTCGGGGCCGTCGTGACGACCTCGCAGGGCATCCCCATCAGGGTGCAGGAGGCCACGCTCTACGATCGACTGAAAAATCTCAAACGGCAGACGCAGGTCATCTATCCCAAGGATATCGCCTATATCTGCCTGAAGCTCGGCGCGGGCCCCGGCCGGACCATCATCGAGGCCGGCAGCGGTTCCGGCGGTCTGACCATGGGGCTGTCGTGGTTCTGCGGGCCCACGGGGCGCGTCGTGACGCATGAGGCCCGGGAGGAATTCCTCAAGCTGGCGCGGCGCAATCTCGACTGGGCCGGACTGGGCGAAAACGTGGAGCTGGTGCTGCGCGACATTGCCGACGGTTTTACCGTGACCGGCGCGGACGCGCTGTTCCTTGATGTGCGGACGCCGTGGGAATACCTTGATCACGCGCTGGCGGCCGTCCGTCCCGGGGCCATGCTGGGCTTTCTCGTGCCGACGGTGGATCAGGTCTCGCGCCTGCTGCTCGGGCTGGAAAAGCGTCCCTTTGCCGAAGTGGAGGTCTGCGAGATTCTCGTCCGCGGCTGGAAGCCCGTGGCCGACAGGCTGCGCCCCGAGGATCGCATGACCGCGCATACGGGCTTTCTCATTTTCTGCCGCCAGCAGGACGACAGCGAAGTCTTTGAATCGCTCAAGCCCATGGGAACCCGGGAACGCAAGCAGGAGGCCGCCCGTCAGGCCCGGCTCGAAGCGGCGGAAGACGCTGGCGCGCCCCCGGCTGAAGAACCGGAAAGCAGGGAGACGCCCCTCCACAGGTTGCTGTCCTTCATCAAGGGCGGCAGTCGGTAAATGAGTTGAGGGTTGAGATTCAGGGGGAGGGGAACCCCCTCTGCTCTGCTGTCGATGCCCGTAGCTTCCTTCGTCGCAACGGGCACGGCCTGCGGCC
>CAJMRA010000121.1 GCA_905215675.1 uncultured bacterium
GCGTTTCACCTTTGAAAAAGGTGAAACGCGAGGCGGCGGCACAGCGCCGCCCGGACTGAAGCGGGCGAAGAACGCGCTTTTCCGCGAAACGACAGGCCCCGGGCACGATATGAAAAAAGGGAAGGCTCCGCCGCCGCAGGCGCGGCAGGGAGCCTTCCCGTAAGAGTCGCATGATTGCCGGACGGGCATCAGGTGTACTGCGGTTCCATTTCCTTGACGATCTGGAAGCATTTCATGGCCTTGGCCGTCCCGGCGATGCCTTCGTACTTCTTGACGCCGGCAACGGTGCAGGGCAGCAGGTCTTCCACGTCCGTATCCAGCACCAGCACGTCGCCCACCTGCATGCGCAGCAGCTGATTGCCGGTGATGGTGGTACTGCCGAAATGCACCTTCAGTTCCACGGGCGTTTCCATGAGGCGTTCCTTGAGGCGGGCCACCCAGGCGTGGTCCACTTCGAGGCGTTCCGTCTGGAAGCTGGCATGCAGCTTGGAGCGGATGGGTTCGATGGTCGCGTAGGGCAGGCAGACGATCATGGAACCAAGGGCGGTATCCAGTTCCACTTCAAAGGTGATGACGACCACCACGTCGCTGGGCGGCACGATGGCCGCGAACTGCGGGTTGATTTCGCTGCGTACCAGTTCCAGCTTCACGTCGTGCACGGGACGCCAGGATTCTTCCATGTTTTCCAGCGCCAGCTTGACGATATGATCCACGACGGCCTGTTCAATGCGCGTGAATTCGCGGCCTTCAATCTTGGGCTGGCTGCCGGAACCGCCGAAAATGTTTTCCACAAGCGCAAAGACGAGGCGGGAGTCCACGACCATGATGGCGTTGCCGCGCAGGGGGTCCATCTTGAAAATATTGATGGAGGTCGGCACGGGCAGCGAGCGGATGAACTCGCCGAATTTCGTCATGTCGATGGAAATGGGGTTGAGTTCCACGCGCTTGCGCACGGCATTGGACAGGGCGTTGGTACACAGCCGGGCGAAACGATCATTGACGATTTCAAGAACCGGCATACGCCCGCGGATGATGCGATCCTGATTGGCAAGGTCAAAGGCAACGACGTCGCCTTCCTCTTCCGCATCGTCCTTGGAGGTGTCGATCTCGCCGCCGGTAAGCCCCCGCAACAGGGCATCAACTTCATCTTGCGCCAGTACTTTGTTCATCGAACATCCCTTTTACACTGAACCTTCTTCCGGAAAGAAGGGAATTTGCCGAACGCGAAGCCGCAGGCTTCGTTACAAGAGTATCCTTACGTTGAAACGCGTTGCGTTTCAAACCATACGGCCTGTCGTTTCGCGGAAAAAGCGCTGTTTTTCCGTCCGCTTCGGGCCGGGCGGCGCTGTGCCGCCGCCTCGCGTTTTTCCTTCCTCAAAGGCAGAACGCTCTCGCAGCGTCAGTATGCCGACGCCCTCGCACTGATGCGTAGAATGCAAGAACAAGGCCATTTTGGCAAGCTCGTTGAGAGACGCCGCACGGGAGCGGCGCGGAAAATGTCTTTTGAAAGGAGTTCGCAATGCGCATGATGCTTCGTCTGTCCGGCGCGGACGCGACGCCGCCGGAAACCGCGGGCGAATGCGACGTCCGCAGCGGCGATAATCTGGCGCGGGCCGTGTGGCTTTCCGGGCTTGTGCCCCCTTCTCCCCTGTGTTCCGGGCTGGGGCGCTGCGGACGGTGCCGGGTGCGGGTGAGCGCCGCGCAGGCGGACGCCCTGCCGCCCGTGGAAGAAGACAGGCAATTGCTCGGCGAGGATGCCGTGGCGGCGGGCTGGCGTCTGGCCTGTCGCCATACCGTGCCCGACGTCCCTCTGCTGACGCTGGACGTGCCGCGCGCGCCCGTGCGGCGCGTCCGTCGTCTGTGCCGTACGGACAATGCCGGGGACGTGGCGCTGGCGGTGGACCTCGGCACCACGTCCGTCTGGTGGCGGGCCGTGGCGCGGGACGGCGCGACGGTTGCCGACGGCCGTTTTCTCAATCCGCAGGCGGGCGCGGGCGCGGACGTCATGTCCCGTCTGGCAGCGGCGCGGGAGCCCGCGGGCCGGGCCCGGCTGGCGGCCTGCGTCCGGGATGCCCTGCGACGCCTCGTGCGGGAGCTGGCCGACGAGGGCGCGGGAAGGGTTTCCCGCATCTGTGTGGCGGGCAATACGGCCATGACGGACATCTTTCTGGATCGGGATATTTCCGGCCTGTGCGCCGCGCCCTACCGGCGCAGCCATGCGGGCGACAGTCTGGAATCCGTGCCGGGACTGCCGCCCGTCTATATTCCTCCGCTGCCCGCGCCCTTCGTGGGCGGCGACATCAGCGCCGGGGTGGCGGCGCTGGCCCCGCGCATGCCGCGTCCCTTTGTGCTGGCCGACATGGGGACCAACGGAGAGCTGGCCCTGCTGGACGAACAGGATCGCCTGTTCCTGACAAGCGTGCCGCTGGGGCCCGCGCTGGAGGGCATCGGCCCGGAATGCGGCCATATGGCCGGGCCGGACAGCATCACGGAATTTTTCCTGTCGCCCGCGGGACTTGCGGGCCGGACGGCGGACGGCCGCATCGTCGCCGACGCGAGCATGCCCGGACGCCGTGCGCCCGCGTCGGCCGGTCCCCTGCCGACGGGCATCAGCGCGACCGGCTATCTGTCCCTGCTGGCCGCGCTGTTGCAGCTCGGCGTTCTGGATGATGACGGCCGTTTTTGCTCTCGGCCGGGCGTCATGCCCGCGGCGCGCGCCCTGTCGGCCCGCCTGGAGACGCGTCCCGACGGGATACGACTGCCCCTGCCCGCGGGGCTCTGGCTTTCCGCCGCCGACGTGGAGGAGCTGCTCAAGGTCAAGGCCGCCTTTTCCCTGGCGCTGGAAACGCTGCTGCGGGGAGCCGGAGCGGAGGCTTCCGGGCCTGCCTGTCTCTGTCTCGGGGGCGCGCTGGGAGAGCATGTGCGCCCGGACAGTCTGGAGCGTCTGGGATTTCTGCCCGCGGGGCTCGGCGCGCGCGTGCGGGCCGTGGGCAACAGTTCTCTTGACGGCGCGGCGCTGCTTGCCGTAGACGAACAGGCCCGCGCCGCGCTGCGTCGTCTGTGCGACGGCGCCCGTCTGCTCTCCCTGACGGATGATCCCGGTTTTCATGACGCCTATATGCGCCATATGCGTTTTGTCTGGCGCTGAGGTCCTTTTCGCCATTTTGCCAAAGGATGGTTCGCATGCCTCCCGTTTCCCGTTCCCCTGCCGGACGGCATTTTCCGTCCCGTCCCCATTCCCGGAACGCCGTCCCCCCGGACGGCAAGGAAAACCGTCCGCCGTCGCCGTGGCCGGAACCGTCTCCCCTGCTGCCGCCCCTGTCGCAGGAGGCCCGGCGTCTGCTGGAGACGCTGGCCCGGGCGCTGGCCGACGTGCGGCCGCTGCGGACGGCGCACCGCAAGGCGTTGCCGCGCGATATTGCCGACTTGTCCCGGCTGCTGACGGTGGATCGCGCGGAACTGCATCATCCCTACTGGGGATCGCCGGGACTCGCCAGCGCCTATCTGCATTATTTCCTGCCGTGGAATATCGTCCGGCTGGCGCGGCTGCTGTCGGCCCTTCCGCTCCCTGATCCCCGCCGCTGGCTGGATCGGGGGCTCTCTCCCCTGCTGCTGGACGCCGGTTCCGGCCCGCTGACCGTGCCGCTGGCGCTCTGGCTGGCCAGACCCGAGTGGCGTTCGCTGCCGCTGCATGTGCTGGCGCTGGATACGGCGTCCCTTCCGCTGGATCTGGGGCGGCGGCTGTTGCAGGCCTGGGCCGGGCTTTCCGGCCGGCCGTCGGCCTGGACCGTCACGACGGCGCGCGGTCCGCTGGAACATCTGCCGCGCCATGCGGCGCGGCTGCTGCGCGAACGGGGCGAGGACGGCCCGTCGTCGGTCTGGCTGGTGAGCGCCGCCAATGTGCTTAACGAGCTGTACGGCAAGGGGCAGGATCACGAGGCCGCCGCAGCCGTGGACGACGCTGCCGACGACGAGGCAGAAGGCGCGGCGACGGCCGGTCGCCTGCCCGGCGTGCTGGACGCTCTTGCCCCGCTGCTCTGGGAAGGTCCCGAAGGCGACGACGCGCCCCTGCCCGCGGCGCTGTTCGTGGAGCCGGGCACGCGTCTGGGCGGCAAGACCGTCATGCGTCTGCGGACGCTGGCGCTGGAAGGGGGGCTGTCGGTTTCGGCCCCCTGTCCGCATGACGGGACGTGTCCCCTGCTGGCGGATCGCCGCCGGGGCTGGTGCCATTTCACCTTTGACAGCGACGGCGCTCCCGGCTGGCTGCGGGCGCTTTCCGAACAGGCCGGTCTTGCCAAGAGCAGCCTCAGCCTTGCGCCGCTGCTGCTGACGCCCGGCGACAGGACCGTTGCGCGCCCGTCGGACGGCGTGCGCGTGCTTTCCGCGCCCTTCCGTGTGCCCGGCGTGCGCGGCGAAGCCCGCTATGCCTGCGCGGCCCGGGGGCTTCTGTTGCTGGAACGGGCCGAAGACCTGCCGTCCGGCGCGCTGCTGCGCGCCGAAATACCGGCGAATGCCGCCGTGGATGCCAAGAGCGGCGCGCTTGTGCTGCCCGCGCCCGCCGGACGGCCCGCAGGGCGGCCGACCCGGCGGCCGACCACGGGGAAGGACGGGCCGCAGGACGGGCGGCGTCCCGCAGCGGAGCGGCAGGCGCGGCCTTCCCGCCGCCGTGAGGCGTCGCGGGACGAACAGGACGACGCCCCGCGCCGCAGCGCGCCGGACCGCATGCGTCCCGCCGGAGGGCGCGGGCGTACAGGAAAGCCCGGAGCCCCTTTTCAGAAGGGCCGTTGAGCGTTATATAAGAACCTGCGCGTGCGCCGTCGGCCGCGCGATGACTGAAGCATCATCGGGGAAGTCATCCGTTGGGGTGCCTTCCCCTTTCCATGTTTTCCATACAACGAGGTCTTTTGCATGCTGACCATGCCCGTGGAGCTGCCCGAGCCGCAGCTCAAGCCCCATACCGATATCGTGCTGCGCAAGCGCTATCTGCACAAGAGTCTGGACGGTACGACCATAGAAACGCCCCGCGAACTGTTCTGGCGCGTGGCCGCGTCCATAGCGGAAAGCGAGCGCGCCTACCCCGCTTCGCCGTATACGCCGGAACAGCTGGCGCGGGAGTTCTATGATCTCATGACCTCGTGGAAGTTCCTGCCCAATTCGCCGACGCTGATGAACGCGGGCACGGAACTGGGGCAGCTTTCGGCCTGTTTCGTGCTTCCCGTGGGCGATTCCATCGAGGAAATTTTCGATGCCGTGAAATATGCGGCCATGATTCACAAGTCGGGCGGCGGCACGGGGTTTTCCTTTTCCCGGCTGCGTCCGAAGGACAGCCGCGTCGGCTCCACCGGCGGCGTGGCCTCCGGCCCGGTCTCGTTCCTGCGCATCTTCAATACCGCAACGGAGCAGATCAAGCAGGGCGGAACGCGGCGCGGGGCCAATATGGGCATCCTGCGCGTGGATCATCCCGATATCGAGGAGTTCATCCGCGCCAAGGAAAAGGAAGGCGAGTTCAACAATTTCAATCTGTCCGTCGGCCTGACGGAAGAATTCATGCGGGCCGTGGAAAAGGACGAGGAATACGGGCTGCGCTCGCCGCACAGCGGCGAAATCGTGCGGCGGCGGCGCGCCCGCGAGATTTTCGATTTGCTGGTGGACAAGGCATGGTCTTCCGGCGATCCCGGTATCGTCTTTCTGGATCGCATCAATCGGGACAATCCGACGCCGGATCAGGGAGAAATAGAGTCCACCAACCCCTGCGGCGAGCAGCCGCTGCTTCCGTTCGAGGCCTGCAATCTGGGGTCCATCAACCTGTCCTGCTTCCATGTGCCGGGGCACGAGCAGGACGACGATCCCTTTGAACGCGGCATTGACTGGGACGAATTGCGCCGGGTGATTCACCTTGCCGTGCGTTTTCTGGACAACGTGATCGACGCTTCGCGCTTCCCGCTGGAGCGCATTGCGGAAACCGTGCGCCGCAATCGCAAGATCGGCCTCGGCGTCATGGGCTTTGCCGATCTGCTCTTCCTGCTCGGCGTTCCCTATGATTCCCCGGAAGGCACGGCGCTGGCCGAACGCCTCATGAGCTTCATCAATGCGGAAGGGCACGCGGCCTCCGCGACGCTGGCCGGGGAGCGCGGTCCCTTCCCCGCCTATACGACGTCCATCTATGCCCGGCAGGAACTCGGGCCGTTCCGCAATGCGACCGTAACGACCATTGCGCCCACGGGAACCCTGTCCATCATCGCGGGCTGTTCCTCCGGGGTGGAACCGCTGTTCGCCCTGTGTTTCACGCGTAACATTCTCGACGGCGAACGGCTTGTGGAAGTCAATCCCCACTTTGAGGAAGCGTTGCGGCGCTGCAACGAGGCGACGCCGGAACTGATGGAAAGCGTGGCCCGCACGGGCTCCATTCAGCACATGGACTTTCTTCCCCCGGCCCTGCGCAAGGTCTTTGTGACGGCCATGGATATTGATCCCGTCTGGCATCTGCGCATGCAGGCCGCTTTCCAGCGCCATACCGACAACGCCGTTTCCAAGACGGTCAATCTGCCCAACAGCGCCACGCGGGAAGATATTCACGCCATCTACTGGATGGCGTACGAGGAAGGCTGCAAGGGCGTCACCGTCTACCGCGACGGCTGCAAGAATTTGCAGGTGCTGGCCACCGGCGAGGGACAGCGGAAGATGGACGGGGCCGCCGCTCCGGCGGAAACCGTGTCCACCGTGCGCAAACGCCCGGATATCCTGCAGGGCTTTACCCAGAAGGTGCAAACCGGCCTCGGGGCCATGTATCTCACCGTCAACGAGGTGGACGGCAAGCCTTTCGAGGTCTTCGCCACCATCGGCAAGTCCGGCCGTTCCATCACCGCCAAGGCCGAAGCCATAGGCCGCCTTGTGTCCCTTGCCCTGCGCTCCGGGGTGAGCGTGCGCGATATCGTGACCCAGATCAAGGGCATCGGCGGCGAACATCCCGTGTTTCGCGGCAAGGGGCTGCTGCTGTCCATCCCCGATGCCATCGCCTGGGTGCTGGAACGGCGCTACCTCAAGGATCAGCCCGTCAATATGCTGGCTCCCGATCTGGAGGAACATCGCTGCCATGAATGCGGCGGCGAACTGATCTTTCAGGAAGGTTGCCTGATCTGCCCGCAATGCGGTTATTCCCGCTGCGGCTAGGGCGTATTAACGCTAAATCGTTCTTCTGGGGGGAAGGGAACCCCCTTGGCTAGCGCACAAGGGGGT
>CAJMRA010000122.1 GCA_905215675.1 uncultured bacterium
ACAAGCTCCGAAAGGTCAGCGGTCTTATCTGAAAAATAATCCTTTATAAGCTTTCGTGCCCGGGCGCATAACGGCCGTTCCTTGGGTAAGCGAATGTAACAGATTGTAAAGTCATATGGTTTTCGGCAGGGATGACATTTTATGCCGCAACGCTGGACAAAAGGGCACAAGTATGTCACTCCCTTTGGGAAAACTTGTTTTTTTATGGGCGTTCGAGACTGTCCGACCGAAACTTTTCGTCTTCGGCGGCATAGAGCGTTTCAAACTGAAATTGCTCTGGTCGGCAGGGCTCGGTTCGTCGGCATCTTTCAACGTATCCCGATACGTGCAGGAATGCCGTCGCGCTTCGGAGAGCTGCCCTTGCCGCCCGCACGCCCCGTCCCGGATGCCGAAGCCATGATGCAACGTCGTTCTGCAGACCGCCATTCCTGTCCCCTGGGCAACTGTTCCTGCCTGTCCACGCTTGTGGCGTCCTCCCTGGACGGTATTATTTATGTCAATGATCCCAAGACGTACGAACTTCTCTGGGTCAATGACAATTGCATGCGTTCCTTTGGTCTGGAAAGCCTCGGGCAGCACAAGTGCTATGAGCTTTTTCAGGGGCTGGACGAGCCGTGCCCCTTCTGCCCGATGGCAAAGTCGAATTTTGATTCCTTTTATATCTGGGAATTCTACAACAGCAAGCTCAACCGGCATTTCCTCATCAAGGACAAGCTCATTGTCCACAACGGGCGTCCCCTGCACATGGAGATTGCCACGGATATCACCGAAAAGGTCCTTGAACAGCAAGTCGTGCGGCAAAAGCTCGAATTCGAGCAGACGCTTATCAAGTGCGTGCGCATCCTGCTTGAGGAGCCGGATTCCCGACGGGCCATCGAGAAGAGCATCGAACTCGCCGGAAGGCAGTATCACGCCGATCGCTGCTATGTTTTTGAAAGCAGCCACGACGCCGAAAACAGGCGGGTCGTTCACAATACCTATGAATGGTGCGCGCCCGGCATAGAACCGCAGCGGGATTCCCTGCAAAATATTCCCATCGGGCTGATCTCTCCCTGGATGGAACTTTTCCTGAGCAGCCGGGAAGTCGTCATAGAAAATCTTGACGATATCCGGGAGGCGCATCCCGATCTCCATGCCGTCCTTGAGCGGCAGGGCATTCATCGGCTTTTTGCCGTGCCGCTGCATCTGGACGGCTTGCTGACGGGCTTTATCGGCGTTGATAATCCGCATGACTGCCTGAATGATTTCACCCTGCTGCATTCCCTTGCCTATTTCATGGACAATACCATATCCCGTACGCGCATGGCCGACGAACTGCGTTCCATCAGCCTGCACGATTCCCTGACGGGGCTGGGCAATCGCAATGCCTATCAGGCCACCTGCAAGCAGCTTATGGAAACGGGCGCCGGAAATGTCGGCGTCGTCTATGTGGATCTCAATGATTTGAAAGTCGTCAACGATACCTACGGCCATGAAAAGGGCGACGAATACATTACGTCCATGAGCGCCATTTTCGCAACGCATTTTCGCAGCGGCGATATCTTTCGCATCGGCGGAGATGAATTCGTTTTCCTCTGCCGGAATATCGCACAGGACATGTTCCATAAGAAAATACGCGCCATGCGCATGGAATGCGAACAGAAACATCCCGGAGCCCTGTCGCTGGGAGCGCTCTGGGAGGCGAAACCGGGCAATCTGGAAGTCATGATCAGGGAATGCGATCGCCGTATGTACGAGGAAAAGAAGCGTATCAAGAGAGCGTCCGCCCGGAAGCGGGCTATGTGAACCTGCCGTCTCAAACCAGCCGGGCGCGGCTTCGGGGCGTTCCCATACTCATGGGAGCGCCTTTTTTAGAGCGTTTCACCTTTGAAAAAGGTGAAACGCGAGGCGGCGGCACAGCGCCGCCCGGCCAAAAGTGAGCGGAAAAAACCGCGCTTTTTTCGCGAAACGACAGGCCGCATGATTTGAAATGCGGCGCGTTTCAAACTGAAAAGGCTCCGGGACTATGGCCGGAGCACGAACGGGACGTCTGTTTGTGCGGAGGAACGGAGGCAGCCCCGGAAGCTGGAGAGGAAACGTGACGGGGACGTCTTTGAACGTCTGATGCCGGGAAGGGGACGGTCCCGGGCGGCGCGCAGGGGGGGAGGGGAGGCCCCTCCCCCCGGACAGGCTTTTTATTCCCACTCGATGGTGCTCGGGGGCTTGGAGGAGACGTCATAGACCACGCGGTTGACGCCCTTGACTTCATTGATGATGCGCCCGGACATGCGGGCGATGAGTTCGGAGGGCAGGCGGGCCCAGTCGGCGGTCATGGCGTCCACGCTGTCGACGACGCGCAGGGCGATGACGTGTTCGTAGGTGCGGCCGTCGCCCATGACGCCCACGGTCTTGAGGGGCAGGAGTACGGCGAAGCCCTGCCAGACCTTGCGGTACCAGCCGGATTCCCGCAGCTCTTCCTGCACGATTTTGTCGGCCTGACGGAGGATGTCGAGGCGTTCCTTCGTCACTTCGCCGAGCACGCGGATGGCGAGGCCGGGACCGGGGAAGGGATGACGCCAGACGATGGAGTCGGGCATGCCCAGTTCCGCGGCGACCTTGCGGACTTCATCCTTGAAGAGTTCGCGCAGGGGCTCGATGAGCTTGAGCTTCATGGTTTCGGGCAGGCCGCCCACATTGTGGTGGCTCTTGATGACGGCGCTGGGGCCCTTGTGGGAAACGGATTCGATGACGTCGGGGTACAGCGTGCCCTGGGCGAGGAAGTCCACGGAGGGTAGCTTGCGGGATTCCTCGTCGAAGATGTCGATGAAGGTATGCCCGATGATCTTGCGCTTCTTTTCGGGGTCTTCCACGCCCTTGAGCAGGTCGAGGAAACGATCCTGCGCCTGTACCACGGTCAGGTTGAGATCGAAATGCTCGCGCAGATAGCTTGCGACCTGTTCGCCCTCGTTGAGACGGAGAAGGCCGTTGTCCACGAAAATGCAGTGCAGGCGGTGGCCGATGGCCTTGTGCAGGAGCACGGCCACCACGGTGGAGTCGATGCCGCCGGAGAGCGCGCAGACCACATGCTTGTCGCCGACCTGCGCGGCCATTTCCTTGACCACCCGTTCCACAAAGGAAGACATGGTCCAGTCCGGGGTGATGCGGGCGACCTTGAAGAGGAAATTGCGCAGCATCAGATCGCCGTCCACGCTGTGATGCACTTCGGGATGGAACTGGACGGCGTAGATGCGGCGTTTTTCGTCGGCCATGGCGGCCACTTCGAGGGTGGGCGTGCTGCCGGTGACGACGAATCCCGGAGGCGGAGCCGTCACCTTGTCGCCGTGGCTCATCCAGACGCGGCTGGCGGCGGAGGCGTCAAGGCCGTCCCAGAGGGCGCAGGGGGCGCGCAGCGTCAGATCCGCCGGGCCGTATTCGCGGGTCTGGGACTGGGCCAGCGTGCCGCCGAGGTTCTGGGCGAGAAGCTGCATGCCGTAGCAGATGCCGAGAACGGGAACGCCGAGATCGAGGAAGCCCTTGTCCAGCGTGGGGGCGTCGTGTTCGCCCACGCTGGCCGGACCGCCGGAGAGGATGACGGCCGAGGGATTCATGGCCCGGACTTCTTCCGCCGTGACGTTGCAGGCGTGGATTTCGGAATAGACGCCCGCTTCACGCACGCGCCGGGCGATGAGCTGCGTGACCTGCGAGCCGTAGTCGATGATGATGACCTTGCTGTGCGCCATGATGGTTCCTTTGTGAGTGGACTGTTCCTGCGGAGGGGCGGAATGCGCAAGCCCCGGGCAGGGTTTGCCCGGGGCAAGACGACGGCGGCCGCCGAAGCGGCCGCGCGGATGCTTAGTTGTCGATACGGTAGTTGGGGGCTTCCTTGGTGATGATCACGTCATGGACGTGGCTTTCACGCAGGCCGGCCGCCGAGATTTCGCAGAAGGTGGTATTTTCGAAGAGATCGCCCAGATTGCGGGCGCCCACGTAGCCCATGCCGGAGCGCAGGCCGCCCATGAGCTGGTAAACGGCTTCCATGACGGGGCCGCGGTAGGGCACGCGACCGACGATGCCTTCGGGCACAAGCTTCTTGCTGCGTTCCTGGAAGTAGCGGTCGGAGCTGCCTTCCTTCATGGCGTCGATGGAGCCCATGCCGCGATAGATCTTGTAGGTGCGGCCCTGATAGAGGATGGTTTCGCCCGGGCTTTCCTCGGTACCGGCAAAGAGGGAACCGATCATGACCGAATGCGCGCCGACCACGAGGGCCTTGACGATGTCGCCGGAGAACTTGATGCCGCCGTCGGCGATGCAGCAGCGGTCCATTTCGCGGGCCGCGCGGCTGGCTTCCATGATGGCCGTGACCTGCGGCACGCCCACGCCCGCCACGATGCGGGTCGTGCAGATGGAGCCGGGTCCGATGCCGATCTTGACGCAGTCGGCGCCCGCTTCGAGCACGGCGCGCGCGCCTTCATAGGTGGCCACGTTGCCGGCGATGAGCTGGCAGTTGGGGAAGGCGCTCTTGACCTTGCGGATGGCGTTGAGCACATTGACGGAGTGGCCGTGCGCGGAGTCCAGCACCAGCACGTCGGCGCCCGCGGCCAGAAGCTGTTCCGAACGGGCGTCGCAGTCCTTGCCGATGCCGATGGCCGCGCCCACGCGCAGACGGCCGGCGTCGTCCTTGCAGGCGTTGGGGTACTTCTGGACCTTGTCGATATCCTTCATGGTGATGAGGCCGCGCAGGCGCTTGTTTTCATCCACCACGAGGAGTTTTTCGATGCGGTGTTCGTGCAGGTGGCGCTTGGCCTCGGCCAGCGAGGTGCCCATGGGCACGGTCACGAGATTCTTGTTGGTCATCACTTCGGACACGCGGGTGGCGGAAGCGTCCTCCACAAAGCGCACGTCGCGGTTGGTGAGGATGCCGACCAGCCGTTCGCCGTCCACCACCGGCAGGCCGGAGACCCGGAAGTCCGCCATCAGCTCCAGGGCTTCCTGTACCGAGCTGGTGGAAGGAATGGTCACGGGATCAAGGATCATGCCGCTTTCGCTTTTCTTGACGCGTTCCACTTCCAGACGCTGGCGTTCGATGGGCATGTTCTTGTGGATGATGCCGATGCCGCCCATGCGGGCCATGGAAATGGCCATGGCGGATTCCGTCACCGTGTCCATGGCGGCGGAAAGCAGCGGAATGCGCAGGGGAATGGAGGGAGTCAGCCATGTGGAAAGATCCACGACGTCGGGCGTGACTTCGGAGAAGGCGGGAACGAGCAAGATGTCGTCGAAGGTAAGGGCTTTGCCGCGATTCGTGAACATGAATGCCTCGTAAGTTGCGGTGATGATGTGCGAAAAATTTAATATAACATTATAAAAAAACGGCGGGAACCTGTCAACGAGGGACCGCCGTCCGCCGAATGCCCATCGGACGGCAAAACCTTGACGAAAGCGGGGAAAATATCTATAAAGGCCCGTTCAGGCGTGCCGCTCCCGGCAGGGAACTTCAAGCGCGGCGCGGCAACGCAGTGGGGCCGACATGTTCGAAAATCTTTCCGACAGACTTTCTTCCGCCTTCCGCAATCTGCGCGGACAGGGCCGGCTCACCGAGGAAAACATTCAGGCCGGTCTGCGCGAGGTGCGCCTCGCGCTGCTGGAAGCGGACGTCAACTTCAAGGTCGTCAAGGACTTTGTGGAAAGCGTGCGCGCCAAGTGCCTCGGACAGGAAGTCGTCAAGGGCGTCAGTCCCGCGCAGCAGGTGGTCAAGATCGTCCACGACGAACTGGTGAGCCTGCTGGGCGGCGAAACCGCCGAACTCAACCTCCAGGGACGGGAACCCGCCGTCATCATGCTGGTGGGCCTTCAGGGCTCGGGCAAGACCACCTCGGCCGGGAAAATCGCCAACCTCCTGCGCAAGCGCAAGATGCGTCCCTATCTGGTGCCCGCCGACGTCTACCGTCCCGCGGCCATCGATCAGCTGACCGTCCTGGCGAAACAGCTCGACATGCCCTGCTATCCGTCCACCACGGCCATGTCGCCGGTGGAGATCGCTCGGGCGGCCCTTGAGGAAGCCCGCGCCATGCAGGCCACCGTCATGCTGCTGGATACCGCCGGTCGCCTGCATGTGGACGAACCCCTCATGCAGGAACTGGAGGCCCTCAAGGAGGCTGTTCAGCCCCAGGAAATCCTGTTCGTGGCCGACGCCATGACCGGCCAGGCCGCCGTGGAAGTGGCCGAAGCCTTCAACGCCCGTCTGGGCCTTACCGGCGTCGTGCTCACCAAGATGGACGGCGACGCCCGCGGCGGCGCGGCCCTTTCCATCCGCGCCGTGACCGGCGCGCCCGTCAAGTTCGTGGGCATGGGCGAAAAGCTGTCGGAAATGGAACTCTTCCATCCCGACCGCATCGCCGGGCGCATCCTCGGCATGGGCGACGTGCTCACGCTGGTGGAAAAGGCGCAGGCCACCATCAACGCCGAGGAAGCCGAGGAACTGGCCCGCAAGATGCGCAAGGCCAGCTTCGATCTGGAAGATTTCCGTACCCAGATGCGCCGCATCAAGAAGCTCGGCTCGCTGGACAGCATCCTCAAGATGATCCCCGGTCTGGGCGGCATCCGCGAAAAGCTGGCCGAAGCCGGCGGCGCCATGCCCGAAAAGGAAATGGCCCGCACCGAGGCCATCATCAATTCCATGACCCCCGACGAACGCCGCCGTCCCGAAATCCTCAACGGCAGCCGCCGGGCGCGCATCGCCCGGGGGGCGGGCGTCACCGTGGCGCAGGTCAATCAGCTCGTGCGGCAGTTCGAGCAGATGCGCCAGATGATGAAAGGCATGATGGGCGGCAAGATGAAGGGCATGCCCCAGATGCCCAGAATGCCGCGCGGCATGAAAATGCCCGGCGGCATGGGCGGTATGCCCGGCATGCCCGGCATGCCGCCTCTGGGAATGAACGGTCTGCCGCAGGGCATGCCCGGCCTGCCCGAGGCGGCGGACAACACCCCCGCCAAAAAGCGCAAGAAACGGGAACGGCCCGCCAAGCGCAAGAAAAAATAGCGTCGTCCCGAAGGCTCCCCTCCGGCATTGACCGTGAGGGCGCTTGCCTTTATCCTATACGACATTCACCGAACAAAAGGGAGTATTCTCATGGCCGTTAAGCTGAAATTGACCCGCATGGGCAGCAAGAAGCATCCTTTCTACCGCGTGGTGGCCGCCAACGACGAAACCCGTCGCGACGGACGTCCCC
>CAJMRA010000123.1 GCA_905215675.1 uncultured bacterium
GAAACGACAGGCCGTATGGTTTGAAATGCGAAGCATTTCAAACTAAAAATGCTCTAGAGCCTGTTAACGCTAAAGCGTTCTTCCGGGGGGAAGGAAACCCATCCTTCCCCCAACGCGCTTTTTCAGAGGCAACACAGGCCATGCGGCAAGTACTTTTCAAAGGTTATGTGTCGCCTATCGCCGCCCGCGCGGGAGGCCCTTCCCCGGCGCGCTTTTTTCAGGCTGCACATGGGGCTGAATCTTTGTAACGGATAGCCGCAACGCGCGCGGCGTCGTCTTCGGCGATCATGCCGCAGGATCGGGCGGCAGGCGGAACGGAGCTTTTCCGGCCGACGCGTCGCCCGGAGGAGCCCGGTTTCGCAGCTGGTGGTTTCATGAGGATCGACTCTGGCCTTTTCCGCTTCATGAGAGCCCTTGGCGCTCGTCGCGTCCTGCTGCGCCTTCTCCGGGCGCGCGCGGGATGCGGCAGATGCTGGGGGCGTATCGGCGTTGCGGCGACATGCCTGCTGGCCTGTCTGTGGCCTGCCTGCGGCGTCCCGGCACGCGGCGACGCGGCGTTCGATCCCGTGGCCCTGCGTGTTGTCATCCCGGAGACGGCGCAGGGAGGGACGCGCGAGGATCGCTACTGGCGGGCCGTGGGGCAGGGCTGGCTGCGCGCTCTGGCTCTCGTTGCTCCCCGTCTGCCGGGTCTGGGCGATCCGGGGGCCGATCCTTTTCCGGCGCATTTCCGTATGGCGCTGGCGGCCGCCGTCGGCAGTTTTTCGTCGGGCGCGCTTCGCGTCTGCGAGCCGCCCCAGGACTCCGGGCTGTCGCTGGAGAGCGGCGGCGCGCCGTCCATGTGTTTTTTGCGCCCCGGTACGGTAACGGTCGTTGTGCGCGCGCTGCCGGATGCCGGAGAACGTCTTGCCCGTTTGCTGGACGACGGCGAACGCACGGGAGCCTGGCGGCGCTTTCTGAGCGAAGTGGAAGAGGCCGTGCGGGTCGGCGAGGCGGAATCGACGACGCCGGAGGCACGCCGGGCGGCGACATGCGCCCTGCAGGCGTTGCTGGGCGACGTGCGACGCCTGTTGCAGCAGGCCTCCGACGGCTGGCTGGCCGGAGCGCGGGACATGCCCCTGCTTGAGGAGCTGGCCGGACGCGCGCCGGAAAGCGCGCTCGTGCGCCTGATGCTGGCCGAGGCAAGATTGCGCGCGGGGCTGCCGCAGCAGTGCATGGAGGCGGCGTCGGCGACCCTGCGTCTTGCGCCGGAGATGGCGCGGGCGCGCTATGTGCGGGCGCTGGCGCACTGGCGTTTGCAGCAGCTGGCGCTGGCGGAGGAGGATTTTGACGCCGCGTTGCGGGCGACGCCCGAGCCGGTCGGTTCCGTCGCGCATGACGGCAGGCGGCGCGATATTTTACGGGCCCGGGGAGCCTTGCGCATGCTGCGCGGCAACGAGGACGGCATGTGCGAGGATTTGACGGCCGCCTGCGCGCTGGGGGATTGCGAAGGGCTCGCGGCCGTGCGCGGCCGGGGCCTCTGTCTGCCTCCCGGAGGTCTGCCGGAAGCGGCGTCTCCGGTAGCGCCGCCGCGTCTGCCCGCGCTGGATGTGGAGGCGCGACGGGACGTTCCCATCTGGCCGCCCGTCACTGCCGAAACGGCGCGCGCCGCGGCCCGTCTGGTGCCGGTGCGCGTGAGTCCCCTTCCTGATCCCTTTGTCTTTTCGCCGAGGCCCTGATGCGTGAGCCGCTTGTAAAAGCCTACGGGCATGTCTACCCCGCCGATGCGGCGCTGGAAGAGTCCCTGCGCGCGGCGTTGCGGGACGCCCTGCCCGACAACGACGACGTGCCCCTGCTGGAGCGCGACGGCGATATGCTGCGCATCTCCTTTGAGGGCAGCTATTTTCCCGAGGACGACGTGGTTGCCGCGCTGCGTGCGGCTCCCGGGACTCTTCAGGGCAAGCTGGACGTGCTTGATCTTGAAAACTGGCGATTGACGCGTCACGCCTTTCATGACGGCAGGCTGCGGACCGGCGCGGCCCCGCTCAACAACGTGCTGGATTATTCGGGACATTAAAGCATTGTCAGTTTGAACTGCTTTGCATTGCAAACCATGCGGCCTGTCGTTTCGCGGAAAAAACGCGGTTTTTCCGCTCACTCTGGGCCGGGCGGCGCTGTGCCGCCGCCTTTCGCGTTTCACCTTTTCAAAGGTGAAACGCTCTGAAGCATTTTCAGTAAACAGGACGGCGGAGCCGGAACAGGCTGCCGCGTCGACGCGCATGCCGAAAAAGGAGATGGGGGCATGAAACAGGAAACGGTCGTCGTGAAGTTCGGCGGGCACGCCATGGACAAGGAAGATTTGTGCGCGGCATTTGCCGGCGATGTGGCCCGGCTGCAACGGGACGGCGTCCGGCTGGTCGTGGTGCACGGCGGCGGTCCGCAAATCGGCGCGCTGCTGGGGCGGCTGCACATCGAGAGCCGTTTTGAAAAGGGGCTGCGCGTCACGGATGCGGAAACCATGCAGGCCGTGGAAATGGTGCTGTGCGGTCAGGTCAACAAGGACGTGGTGGCGCGCCTTGCGGCGGCCGGTTGTCGCGCCGCGGGCGTCAGCGGCCGGGACGGCGCGTTGCTGCGCGCCCGGATCAAGGACGCCGCGCTGGGGCTGGTGGGCGACGTGACGGAGGTGGACGCCTCCCTGCTGTCCTGCCTGCTGGGGGGCGGTTTTGTGCCCGTGGTCGCTCCAGTGGCCTCGGGGCCGCAGGGACAGGCGCTCAACGTCAATGCCGATACGGCCGCTGGAGCCGTGGCCGGGGCTCTGGGCGCCGATTGCTTTGTGCTGATCTCGGACGTGCCGGGCGTGCTGGACGCGGACAAGCGGCTGTTGCCGCGTCTCGATCGGGCGGAGATGCAGCGTCTGATTGACGGCGACGTCATCAACGGCGGCATGATTCCCAAGGTGCAGTCCTGCCTGCACGCGCTGGACCGGGGATGCGGACGCGCCCTGATTCTTGACGGACGGCAGCCGTCCAGCCTGCTGCGCTGCCTGCGCGAGGGCGAGGCTCTGGGAACCGTTATCGAAAATTGAGAGGAAGCGCGGGGATTCCGGGCTTGACAAGCGCCGTCCGGCTCTGCTAGAGCAAGGCCAAGCCGGGCGGCGGCCGCACTGCCAACCCCGTCAGGTTCGAAAGAAAGCAGCGGTAACAGATGTTGCCGGGTGCCCGGCCCACGGAAACCGCGAACAGCAATGTTCGCGGTTTCCGCGTTTTCTGTCCCGCCGCGCGCCGCGGTCCGTTCCCGGACGGCCGCCGGGGGCCGCGTTCGCCGGATGTTGCGCGGGCCATTACCAGAACGTATGATAGTCTTCGATTTGCATGGCGGTATTGGCAAGCAGGCAGGCGCCTTCGCGGGCCGGCCACAGCGTCAGCGGATTGATGTTCATGCGGGTAAGGTGACGCAGGCAGTCCTGCGCCGAACCCCGGGTAAAGGGAATCCTGATACGGACGAGATTTTCGTCGTCTTCGCAGCCGTTGGCCGCGAGCCAGTCTTCCAGCGCCGTTCCATAGGGCGTTTTGGTGAAAAAGGCGCTCTGGCTGGTGAGACGGCAGGTGATGGCCTGATAGGGATAGAAGGCGTCCACACAGGTGCGCGTGCACTGCTGGGCGTAGCGTTCGGGATCATGCTCCAGAATATGCGAGCGCAGGCGGACGTTGATGTGATCCAGCGGCGGCAGCCCCCAGATGCAGACGAAGCTGCCCCGGCCGTCGTCGAATTTCCAGAAGTGGCGCACGGCGAAATAGAGGGCCACATAGGGCGAGGCCGTCCAGCTGAGCAGCGGCGTGTTCAGGCCGTGCTGCTGCCCCAGCGCCCACCAGTCGTTGTCCTGACGGCGGCGGCTCAGGGCCAGCTCCAGCGACTCGTCCAGCTGGCCGCGCATCAGATAGCGAAAGCGCTCCAGATGTTCGTACGCCTTGGCCTCCCGTTCATTATAGGGCGCGTCGGCGGGAAAACTGCGATCAAAGGCGGAAAGCAGCGGCCAATCTTCCCGGCGCTGTCCTCGCCAGACATAGGGATTGCGACCTTGCAGCGTCTCGGAAAAGGCTTCCCAGCCGCCCAGCGTCAGCGTTCTGATACCGTGTGTGAAATCTTCGGAGTTCATGCCGACCTCGTTATAGAAGAAGAAATGACCGGATGACAAATATTCTGATTGCCTATATCTTATAAATGTATCTTTGTAAAAAGAAAAGCGATAGCGCGAATCGTAAACCAATATTTCTTTTTATCCTGCGTGCCTGGAGCATTTTATCTTTGAAAACGGTAAACCGGGGAGCGGCGGCGCAGCGCCGCCCGACCCGAAAAGCGAGCGGAAAAGCCGCGCTTTTTCCGTGCAGCGACAGGCCGTATGGTTTGAAACGCAACGCGTTTCGAACTGAAAATGCTCCGAAGACTTTTTTCGGCGGCATGCGCCCGCCGCCTGTCCCCTTTCGGGGCGGTTCCGTCCTTGCGCGCCTCCCGTCCGTCCCGGGCGGGCATGACGCGACATCCGGCGGTCCGCCATGTTCGCGGAAGGTATCCCCCCTTCCCTTCCCGTGAAGCCCGACCCTGAGACGTCCGCGACGCAACCAAGGAAAACTCATGGAAAAAACGTCGATTTCCTCGTCAACTTCCGCCGGAGGGGCCGCCGCCCTCGGGACGGCTCCCGTTCCCGGTCTGCTGCTGCGCTATTCCCTGCCTGCCATTGCGGGCATGATTGCCGTGTCCCTGTACAATATCGTGGACAGCATCTTCATCGGCAGGTGGGTCGGCCCCGACGCGCTGACGGCGCTCGGCGTGGCCTTCCCCCTGATGAATGTGGCCTTTGCCTTCGGTATGCTGCTGGGCGTCGGCGGGGCCGCCGTCTGTTCCATACGCATGGGCGCAAGGGATCTGGACGGGGCGCGCCGGGTACTCGGCAATGTGACCATTCTGAATGTCTGCATCGGCGTGGCGTTCTGCTGCGTGGGCATGGTTGTTCTCGATCCCGTGCTGCTGCTGTTCGGCGCCAGCGAGCGGACCATCGGCCCCGCCCGCGACTTTATGCGCGTTTTTCTGATGTCGCTGCCCATCGGGCACAGCCTGTTCAATCTGACGCACATCATGCGGGCCAGCGGCTATCCTTACAAGGCCATGGCCTCCCTGGTGCTGACGGTGGTCTGCAACGCCGTCTTCGCGCCGATTTTCATCAGGGTGCTGGGCTGGGGAATTTTCGGCGCGGCGCTGGCGACGCTCTGCGCGCAGGCCGTGGGCCTGATCTGGGTGCTGCGGCATTTCTGCTCGGCGTCCTCGTCCCTGCATTTCACGCGGGGCTTCTGGGGCCTGCGCTGGAAGGCCGTCCGCTCCGTCATGGCCATCGGTCTTGCGCCCTGCCTCATGAGCCTGTGCGCCTGCGCCGTGGTGGGCGTCATCAATATAGCGCTGCAACAGCACGGCGGCGACGCGGCCATAGGCGCGTTCGGGGTCATCAACCGCGTGCTGTTTCTCTTCGTGATGATTGTCATGGGGCTGGCGCAGGGCATGCAGCCCGTGCTGGGCTACAATTTCGGCGCGCGGCGGCCCACGCGCGTCAGGGCGGCGCTGCGGCTCGGCGTGCTGGCGGGAACGGTGGTGACGAGCGCGGGCTGTCTGGCCGCGGAGCTGTTTCCCGGCCTTATTGTGGCCATGTTTTCCGATGACGCGCCGCTGGCCGGGCATGCCGTGCGCGGTCTGCGTCTGTGCGCCCTGGCCATGCCCATTGTGGGGGCGCAGATCATCATCAGCAACTTTTTTCAGTCCATCGGACGGGCGGGCCTGTCGGCCTTTCTGGCGCTGTCGCGCCAGTGCGTCTATCTCATTCCCTGCGTGCTGATCGCGCCGCATTTCTGGGGGCTGGACGGCGTCTGGCTGTCCCTGCCCATTTCCGACATTCTGGCCTTTGCGACATGCGTTCTGGTGTTTTACTGGGCGCGGCGGGCCCTGTGGGGCGTGCGCCTGATTCCGGTGGGGCGACGCTGACCGGCGGCGGACGCTCTGTTGCG
This sequence comes from uncultured bacterium, assembly GCA_905215675.1. Lineage (GTDB taxonomy): Bacteria > Desulfobacterota > Desulfovibrionia > Desulfovibrionales > Desulfovibrionaceae > Desulfovibrio. The sequence continues at coordinate 6,027 of CAJMRA010000123.1, forward strand.
GTCCGGGGCGCATTATTTTATATCTAGCGCGATATGCTTTTCGGCAAATACCACATCGTCATTTTCAGGGAAGGTTCCAGCGGAAGCCGCAATATGCGTATGCGCGGCTGGTTCGGCGTCCTTGTCGCGCTTGTTGTTGCGGCTGTGCTGGCCTGCAATGTCTGGCTGTGGCGCGAATGGCTGCAAAATCGTCATCTGCGCTCCGAGCTTGCCGCCAGCAATCGCCAGATGGAGGAACAGCGCCGCCGTCTCAGCGGCATCAGCGGGCGTATTGACGAGATCTCCGAGGATCTGGAGCGCGTTCGCAACTTTGACGCCAAGTTGCGTATCATGATGAATATGGAAAAGGACGTGCCCGAAACCAGCGGACCTTCGGCCACATCCTTTGCGCGCACCTATGTGCCCATGCACCGGCAGGAACTGGCGGTGCGCAAGATTCAGGAATTCCTTTCCGCCCTTCAGGAAAGCGCCCGTCAGGAAGAGATCGTGCAGCAGGACCTGCTGCGGGCCCTGCGGGAACACAAGGATACGCTGGCCTCCCTGCCGACCATCTGGCCGACCATGGGTTTCATTTCCTCGTCGTTCGGCAGTCGCAGCTCTCCCTTCGGCGGCGGGCGCGTGCAATTCCACAAGGGCATCGACATCAGCGCCCGCAGCGGGACGCCCATTGTCGCCACGGCGGAAGGCACGGTGCAGCTGGCCGGACGGGACGGCGCGTACGGCAACAGCGTGGAAGTGAATCACGGTTCGGGACTTGTCACCAAGTATGCCCATATGCAGCGCTTCGTGGTGGAACAGGGGCAATGGGTGCGACGCGGGCAGGTGGTCGGCTATGTGGGCATGACCGGTCGGGCGACGGGACCGCATCTGCATTACGAGGTGCGCCTCAACGGCGTTCCCGTCAATCCCATGCGCTATATTCTGGATTAGGGCGCTTCACAAAATTGTTCTTCTGGGGGGAAGGAAACCCCCTTGGCTAGCGCACAAGGGTGGTTCCTTCCCCCCAGAAAAACGATTTAGTGTTAACACTCCCCAGAGCGTTTCACCTTTGAAAAAGGTGAAACGCGAGGCGGCGGCACAGCGCCGCC
>CAJMRA010000124.1 GCA_905215675.1 uncultured bacterium
AAGCTACGGGCATCGACAGCAGAGATAAGGGGGTTTCCTTCCCCCCAGAAGAACGCTTTCGAGCGTTTCACCTTTGAAAAAGGTGAAAACGCGGGGCGGCAGCACAGCGCCGCCCCGCCCGAAAGGAAAAGGGGGAACGCCGCAAACGGCGCTCCCCCGCGGATGTCCGGCTCCGGCGTCAGGGCCGGAAGACGATTTCAATGGATTTCTTGTATTCCTGCTCCATTTCGCGCAGCGTGTCGCGCTTGTGGTTCAGAAGATAGAGCGCCAGTTCCGGCGACGTTTCGTAGGCGATGCGGGGCTGATGATTCTGCCCGCGCAGCTGGGCGCGCAGTTCGCGCAGCGCCTGCAACGACTGCCATTCCATGTTGCGGCGCTGTCCGGTGCCGCCGCAGTGCGGGCAGGGTTCCATGGTGTTGGCCAGCGCCGACGTGCCCGTGCGCTGCCGGACGAGTTCCAGCAGACCGAAGGAACTCATGCGCCCCACGTCGTGCCGCGCGCGATCGTTCTTCATGGCCTGACGCAGGGTCTTTTCCACTTCCTGCACATGCTTGCGGTCGCGCATCTCGATGAAGTCGATGACGACCTGTCCGCCCACGTCCCGCAGCTTGAGCTGGCGGGCGATGGCTTCCGCGGCTTCCATGTTGGTCTTGTGGGCCATGGTTTCGAAATTGGTCTTGCCGGAAATCTTGCCGGAGTTGATGTCCACCGCCATGAGGGCTTCCGTCTGATCGAAGACCAGCCGTCCGCCGGAAGGCAGATGCACCTCGCGGGCATAAATCTGATCCAGCTGACGCCGCAGGTTGAAGCGTTCCCACAGGGACTGCCGCGCGTCCCCGTGCAGCTTGACCAGATCCTTCTTGCGCGGAAAGAGCAGCGAGACGGTCTCGCGGATGGTCTCCGCCAGTTCGGCATTGTCCACCCATATTTCGCAGACGTCTTCCGTCAGGTAGTCGCGCACGGCCCGCTGCGGCAGGCCCGGTTCCTGATAGATGAGCGCCGGAGCCGTTTCTTCCGTGGCTTTCTTGCGGATATCGCGCCAGACACGCTTGAGATATTGCAGATCGTTTTTCAGCGTCGTTTTCGTGGTGCCCGCGCTGACCGTGCGCACGATGACGCCGAGGCCCTGTCCGGGATCGATGCCGTTCATCATTTCGCGCAGACGGCTGCGTTCCTCCTCGCTTTCCACCTTGCGAGAAACGCCGATTTGTTCCTGCCCCGGCGTCAGTACCAGAAAGCGCCCGGCCAGGGAAACCCAGGTCGTCAGAAAGGCTCCCTTGTTGCCGGTAGGTTCCTTGACCACCTGCACCAGCACTTCCTGCCCGGTTTTCAGAACCTTCTGAATGGGCGGGAACTTCTTGCCCCGGGCGGGTTCATGCGGCGCGAGATAATATTCGGGATGCACCTCGTCTATCTGGAGGAAGCCGTTCTTGCCCGTGCCGTAGCTGACGAACGCCGCCTGAAGGTTGGTGTCGATGTTGTGAATGACGCCCTTGTAGATGTTGCCCTTGAGCTTGCGCTGGTGGAGCATGTCCAGATAGTACTCCAGCACGAGGCCCTCTTCGGAAAGGGCCACTTCCACCTGTTCGCCGGGCACGACGCTGATGAACATGCGCTTGCGCCCCGCGGCGGCCTTGGCCTTGACGGCGGCCGCGCGGACGCCGCCCTTCTTGCCGCCGCCTTCGCGCTCGCCGGTTTTTTCCTCGTCGTCCTCCGCGATGTCGTCCAGTTCCTCGGGAGACTCGGCGGGAAAGGAACTGCCGCCCGGCTGCAACGGATTGGCGTCGGGATCAAGGCTTTCCACCACGCGCAGGTCGTCGTCGTTTTCGGCGTTGTCCTGCCCGGCGTCGTCGGCGACGGGGAGTTCGGCCGGACGTTTCTTGCGGTTGCGGCCGCGACCGCCGCGACGGCCCCGACGGCTTTTGCGGTGCGGCGTTTCCGGGCTTTCTCCGGCGTCGTCCGCCCGTGTTTCGGGCTCCGGCGTCGCCGCGGCTTCCGGGGATGCGGCCTGTTCGTCCCGTGCCTCGGCGGATTCGGCCGGAACGCCGGTTTTTTCGGAAAGGGGAGGCTCGACCGGCGGTGTCCCGTCCGCGGACGGCGAGTCCGCGCCGTTGTTCGCGCCGTTGTCCGCCGGGGCGGTTTCCGCGACGCTTGCCACCGCGGCCGAGGAACGCGAACGGCGGCGTCCGCTCCTGCCGCTGGCGGGGGCCGTTTCGGCGTCGGAGGCGCGGGCTTCCACATCAAGCACCTGTTCCGCGACGCTGGGTTCCTCCGCGGCCGCGGGGGCGTCCTCTTTCTTGCTGCGCCGTGTGCGGCGGGCGCGGGCGGGACGCGGCGGCGTCTCGTCGGCGGATGCGGCGTTTTCATCGGCGGGCGCGGGGGGGTCCGTCGCGCCTGTTTCCGTTTCCTTTTCCGTTTTTTTCCCGGCGGTCTTTCCGGTCTTCTTGCTGCCGCGACGGGAGCGGGCGGGGCGTGCGGGGGCGGCCTCCGGCGTTTCTTCGGGCGCGGCGGCCGGAGGTTCGACGCTGGTTTCCGCCGGGCTTTCGGCGGGTTCGCCGACGGCCGCGGATGCGCGGCCTGTGGTGCGGCGGCGGGAGGCCCGGCGGGTTCCGGCGGGCTTTTCGGGTTCGACGGGAGGTTCGGCCGCGGTTCCGGAAGCGGCCATGGTCGGCGTTTCAGCCGCAATGACTGCGGCCGGAGAATCCTTTGCTTCGGTCATAAAAATCCTTTTTGCCAGAGATGACGGCGAAAATGTCGGCCCGACGCCCCGGCGCTGCGACGCCCGGAAGGGAGCCCGCCGTCCGGGGGCGTGCAAAGATCGGCTCTGCACGGCGCGGACCGCAAAAAATATCTTGAACCCGTGGTTCAAAGAAAAGTCGCTTGAGAAAGAAGGGAACACGCGGCCCCGGAAGGGGCTGGAATCGCTCCTTTTCCGAAGATCGGGAACGTCGGAGACGAGCCGTTCGGCGCGGGGGAGACGCGACGCGCCCCGGAAGACGTAGTCCGGCGGCCGTCCCGTTTCCCGGAACGCGGCGCTGCGCGGCGGGATGTCAGCGGAAGACGGCCGGGGACGGGCGCGCGTTCTCGCGGACAGGGCGTGTTCTGTGCGCATACTGCCCCAACGATACGTCGGATGCAAGCAGGGAAACGCGCCTTGCGGAAAAAGACCTGTCCGGGCGCGAAAACGACGGGGGAGCGTCCGCGACGCGCGCGGACGCTCCCCCGGATTGTCGGACAAAAGCGGGTTACATCAGGACGCCGACCAGCGGCGCGACCAGCAGAACCAGAAGCCAGGGCAGCATGCAGAGTCCCAGCGAACGGGCCAGCCCCGGACGGCAGAAGATCAGCAGGCTGAGCAGCATGAACAGGGTGCGGAAAAACAGGGGAGAGCGCAGGACGCCGACGACGCCCGGCGTGGGACCGTGCAGATAGATACCGCTCAGAAGAAGATTACTCCACTGATCGATGCAGCCCGGCAGAAAGCCCACGACGCCCCAGAGGGCGCACCAGCGCGCCGCCTTTTCAAAATGGGCGGGATCCGCCAGTTCCGCCCGATCCCGCAGCATGCAGACAAGGACGACGCCCGCGCCCCCGGCAAACGACAGATCCCCGAAGGCGCTGTGAAGCGTCTTGCGCAGCAGGGTCGTCAGGTAGGTAGTCTGATCCATGCCCTGGGGCGGGGTGCCGAAGACGCCTTCCATGCTGAAAAAGGCGACGGTGAAGCAGACGGCGGCCCCCAGTCCCGCCAGCAGGACGGGGAGCACGACGGAGATGTCGTAGCGGCTTTCCTCCAGCGGTTCCGCCGCGTCCGGTACGGGAAAGGCCGTTGCCTTCCTGTAGGCCAGATAGACGCAGCCGAGCCCGGCGGCCCAGCAGCCTACGGCCAGATAGAGATTCTTGCGCATGGCGTCGGCCAGGGCTGCGGGCGGTCCGGGTTCGATGCCGAAGACAAGGCTGTAGTAGAACCAGTAATACACGCACCCGGCGAGGGCTGTTGCCAGGCAGAGACGCGCCAGTCTGGCCCCGCCCCAGAGGCACAGGCGTCCGTGGCTGCGACGGCCGACCGCCAGCGTCAGGGCAAGGACCAGAGGCAGCGCCAGCGCCGTGCCGGCCAGCACCTGAAAAACATTGCTCAGCAACATCATGAAGGCGAGAATATGACCCGTCATGCACACTCCAGCAAAAAAATATGGCGGCCGCAACAATTGCGGCCGTAATCTCCCGGAGGTGATAAACCGTAACCGCGGCGCGCGCAAGCCCGGCGGAAGAACAGGCTTGTCAGGGCGGGGCCGTACAGGCTATGAAGCTTGCCAGTCAAGGAGCGTGCATGTCCATTCTTGAGATTTTTCTTCTGGCTGCGGCCCTGTCCATGGACGCTTTCGCGGTCGCCGTGGCTTCCGGGTGCGCCGTGCGTTCGGCGACGTTGCGCCAGTATGTGCGCGTCGGCGGCGCGTTCGGTCTGTTTCAGTGCCTGATGCCTCTGGCAGGCTGGCTGCTGGGCAGCACGGTGCATCGCTATATCGAGGCCTGGGATCACTGGGTGGCTTTCGGGCTTCTGGCATGGGTCGGCGGCAACATGGTGGTGCAGGGCGTCCGGGGGCTGCGCCGGGGGGCCGAAAGCGACGCCTGCCCGCGCGTGGACCCCACGGCCGGGCGGAATCTCTGGCTGCTGGCCGTGGCCACCAGTATCGACGCCTTTGCCGTGGGCCTGAGTCTGGCGCTCACCAATACGGGAATCCTCTTTCCGGCGGTGGTCATCGGCGTGGTCTGCGCCGCCATTTCCGCAGGCGGCATACATATCGGCGCGACGCTTTCCCGGTTGCGCGTCGTCAACCGTTTTGCCGAGCTGCTGGGCGGTCTGGCCCTCTGGGGCATCGGCCTCAATATCCTGCGGCAGAGTCTGTAGCGCCTGCGGAGCGCTGTCCCGCGCCGGAGAGCCGTTTACGGCGGGCGCGCGGGGGCTCCATGTTCAATTTGAAATGCGTTGCGCTGCAAACCAGACGGCCTTGTTGTTTCTCTAAAAAAAACGCGGTTTTTCCGCTCACTTTGGGCCGGGGGCGCTGTGCCGCAGCTCCGCGTTTGCCGTTTTCAAAGGTGAAACGATCTAATATATTGATATAAATTGATTGTTTTGTGATTTTCCCCGAAAGGGCGTTGGCTTCCCCGTCCAAAGATGGTACTCGCAAAAGACCGCGCAAAACGTCGCCGCGCCGCGTTTTGCAGCTTGCAAGGAGGTGGGCCGTGTTCTGGACCAATCTTACCATCGGGAAAAAATTCATACTCTCGCTGATCGGCAGTCTCGTCACCATCCTGTTTTTTTCCGCCGTGGCAAAGTTTTCCACCGAGCGCATCATGCATTCGGCGGATGACGCCATCGGCAAGCAGGAATTTGCCCTGAATCTCACCATGCGCGAGATCGATCACCGGCAATGGCTGGAACTTCTGCGCACCATCGTGCTTGACGCGAGCCTGGACCCCGGTTCCGTGTCCCTGCAGACCGACGGGCATGCCTGTGCGTTCGGCAAATGGTTCTATTCCGACAGCCGGGGGCTTCTCGAACGGCAGATGCCCGAGTTGCGGACATCCTTCAAGGAGCTTGAGGGGCCGCATCTGGCGCTGCATGCCGGCGCCGGGAAAATCCTGTCCCTGCTGAAAGAGGGAAAGCGCGGCGAGGCCGCGCGGATTTTTGCCGACGAGACGCTGCGCCATTCACGGGATGTGCTCGCCGGCCTCGGCCGCATACGGACGATGGTGACCGATGCGGCCCGGGAAGACGCCGCGCGTTACGCGGCCATCGAGCAGACGACGCAGAACGTGTTTCTGGTATCCCTGCTGCTCAGCGTTGTCGGCATGCTGGCTTCCTCCCTGCTGCTGACGCGCTCCATCCGTTCGCCCCTGGCCGTTCTCGCCGACAAGGCGCAGCAGGTGGCCGACGGCAATCTCGACATCGACCTGCGCCTTCACAGGCGGGATGAGATCGGCATTCTTTCCGCGGCGCTGGGTACGCTGATGGATACGCTGAAAAGGCGTCTGGAGGAAAACGAACGGACGTCAAGCGAAGCGCTTGCCCATGCGCGCCGCGCCGAGGACGCGCTCAGGGAGGCCGAAAGCAAGGAAGAACAGATTCGCGGCCTGCTGGAAGAAATGCATGCCGTCGCCGCCAAGGCGGACGCCATCGGCAAGGAATTGTCGGATCTTTCCGGCATCCTTGCGCAGCAGGTGGAAAACGTCTGTACCGGCAGCGACGCGCAGAATCAGCAGATGCGCGTCAATATGAAAAACGTCATGGAGGTTTCCTCCGCCGCGGACGATATTGCCCGCAGCGCGCGCCAGACGGCCGACAGGGCCGCGCATACCAAGGATAACGCCGCGCGCGGCATGGACGTGGTGACGCGCTGCGCGCACTCCATGAGCCGCGTCTTCGAGCTGGCCGAGCAGCAGTACGAAAACCTGCGTCAGCTGGGCCAGACGGCGGACAGCATCAGCGGCATCATGAACGTGATTGTGGATATTGCCGATCAGACCAATCTGCTTGCGCTCAACGCCGCCATCGAGGCGGCCCGCGCCGGGGAGGCAGGCAAGGGCTTTGCCGTCGTTGCCGACGAGGTGCGGAAGCTGGCGGAAAAGACCGTGTCGGCAACATCCACGGTGGGCGACAAGATTTCGGGCATCCAGAAGGCCATTCACGACAATGTTGCCTCCATGCAGCAGGCGCACGACGCCGTCAAGGAAGCGGATGATCTGGCGCAGCAGTCCGGCAAGGCGCTCGAAACCATTCTTGAGGATGCCGGACAGAGCCTGCAGGACGCCTCTCAGATAGCGTCCGCCGCCCAGCAGCAACGCGACGTTGTCGGTACCGCTTCCGACGGCATGGCACATGTACGGGAAATTGCGGACAAGAATTTTGCGGAAATGCACGAAGCCGCCGAAAAGGTCCGCTCCGTCGCGTCCATGTCGCAGGAACTCAAGGCGCTTATCGGGCGGCTCAAGCTCTAGAGCATTTTATCTTTGAAATGAGTTGAGGGTTGAGATTCAGGGGGAGGGGACCCCCCTCTACTCGCGCGAGAGGACTACGAGAACGCCTTTTCTCGCTGCGCTGTGAAAAGGCTGG
>CAJMRA010000125.1 GCA_905215675.1 uncultured bacterium
AGCGTTTTCACCTTTTTACCGTCCCCCGGCGGCACGGGGAGCGCTCGGGGCGTCCTATCGCAAGACATTGTGTTCCCTTTTCCCGGGGGACTGTTAAATAGTTTTTCTGATGTCGGCTGTGGAGTAGGATAGGGGCAGGGAGCCGGTTGTGGCGGCGTTGTCAATGACGACGACATTGCCGCCTTTTCCTGTGGAAATGGAGGCGTTGCCGGTTATACTGCCCACGGAGATCGTAGTATTCCCGTCGCCGACTTCAAGGCGGGCGTCATCCTCCATTTCATTGACATACACGCAATTTTCGCCATTGCCGAGTTGTACGACGGCGTTGCCGAGGAGCTTATTCAGGAAGAGCAGGTTGTTGCCGTCGCCGAAGATGAGCTTGACGCTGCCGGACAGCGTTCCTCCGGCGACCTTGTTGTCGCCGCCGCCGACTTCAAAGACCACATCGCCGGACAGGGAAAGGCCGCCAAAGAAGTTATTTCCGCCGCCCACGGAAATGACGGCGCTGCCGGAAGCCTCTGCATTGAAAAACGCATTATCGCCGTTGCCGATAGATACCGTGCTGTTGTCGGTTGCCTGAAGCTTTATATTATTATTCCCATTCCCGATACTTGTCCGGGCATTGTTGTTGGTAAAGAGAAAAAGAGTATTATTGCCGTCGCCGATTTGGACCTTTGCATTCTCCCCGAAGAAACCGTTCAGCCTGTTGTTTCCATTGCCGATGGTTACGGAACCATGCCCCGTTACGCCAAAGAGCGCAAAAATATTGTTGCCATCGCCGGCGGCAAAGGCGCCATGCGCCACTCCCGCTACAATATTATTATTGCCATTTCCAATGGATACGGCGGAAGACGTTGTCGTCACCTTCAGGATGTTGTCGCCGTCGCCTAGGGAAATGGTGGAGTTTCTGCCCTTGAGGTACAGCACGGTGCCCTGCACGGTATTGTTTCCGTTTCCAAGGCGCAGGTCGCTGTTTTCAATCAGTCCGGCCTGAAATACATTGTCGCCTTCGCCAAGGTCGATGCTGGAATTGATGATCACGCTGCCTGATATCTTGTCGGCCCCGTCGCCTGTCGCGATACTTATATTATCGACATTATCCGCAAGAATAATGGTATCGTCGCCGCTTCCGGCAGTAATCCGCGTATCGTTTGCCCAGTTGAAAATGAGGTTGTCGCCGTTTCCGGCATTGACGCTGCCGGAGGAGACGTTGATAATAATCGACGAGGCATCCGCAGACAGGGTATTCCCCGCGGCTTCATGAAGCACGGAGCCGTCGACGCCGTACGTGCGCGTCAGATCAAGTTCCTTGAAGTAGACGGACGTTTCGCCGTTTTCGGCTTCCTGCATGACGACATTGTCCGTGAAGGAAATACTCAGGCTGCCGCCGTCCTTTTTGGTCAGCGTCGTTTCATAGGCGGGAGACGCGGCGGCGGCCGTTTCCTGTTTTTCCGTCGGGGCCGGCTGTTCTCCCGCGTCCGTTTTGTCGGCCGTCCGAGCCGGGTCCTTGCGGCTGACTTCGACGATGGAGCCGGAAGTCGTGCCGCCGCTCAGCGTGTTTTCCGTTCCCTGCCGATATTCGGTCGGCGGTTCAGAAACGACAAGGATTTTCTGATCGTTTTCCGTTGCCTTTGCGGATGCGTTTTTTTGCTGCGCGTCAGTCGCATATTTCTGCGCTTGCGCGGAAATGGCGATGTCATCGCCGGAGGGGGGCGGCGTGCCTTCTTCAGGAACGGCGGCTTGTTCCGTCATGGCGCGCTCGACGGGAGCCTGCTGTTCGATATCCGGGAGTCCATTTCTTACCAGCGATGAAAGCGCATTTGCGATGGGCAACATGAAAATCTCCTCTTGTTTCATGTCGGGGGTTTGCCGAAAAATGAACGTCTGAAGGAACCATGAGTTCCTTCAGACGTTACTTTATAAGGCGATGGTTAGGCAAGAACGAGAGCGTTTTATATTTTGAAAAGAGAAAACGCGGGGCGGCAGTGCAGTGTCTCTCTGTTGGAACTAAGTGTAAAAATTGCGTTTTTCCGCGAAATAACAGGCCGCATGATTTGAAACGCAACGCGTTTCAAACGGAAATTGCTCAACGAGCCGGTATGTTCCGCAATGGCAGGGATGGTCGGGCGGGACTGCGCGTGTTCCTTTTTGACAGACGGGGCGAGTTGCGGCATGGTTTGCGGCATGCCGCAGTTTCATATTGTTTCCCTGTTTCCCGAGTTTTTTGATTCGCCGCTGGGGGTGGCGCTCATGGGGCGCGCCCGCGAAGCGGGGCTTGTGGACGTGACGTTTCACAATCCCCGGGAGTACAGCCGGGACAGGCACCGGCATGTGGATGACAGCCCCTATGGCGGCGGGCCGGGAATGGTCCTGCAGGGGGAACCGCTGGCGGCGGCGCTGCGGGATATACCCCGGCCGGGGCGCATGCTGGTCATGAGTCCGGGGGGGCGGCCCATGACGCAGCGCATGGCGCGGCAGTGGGCGAAGGAAGAGCATCTGACCATCATTTGCGGCCGTTACGAGGGGCTGGATCAACGGCTTTTCGAGCTGTTTCCGCTGGAGGCCGTCAGTCTCGGGGATGTGGTGCTCAACGGCGGCGAGACGGCGGCGCTGGCGCTGATGGAGGCGGTGGCCCGTCTGACGCCCGGTTTCATGGGCAAGGAAGCGTCCGGCGACGAGGAGAGCTTTTCGGCCGGTTTGCTGGAATATCCCCACTATACGCGCCCGGAAGTGCTGGAAGGGCTCCCCGTGCCGGAGGTGCTGCGCAGCGGCGATCACGGACGCATCGCCCGCTGGCGGCGTGAAATGTCGTTGCGCGCGACGCTGGCGGTCCGGCCGGACCTGCTGGAGAGCGCGCCGCTGGGACGAGACGACGCGCGGATGCTGGCGGAGGTCCCGCGCGAGCGGGCGGGGCGCAATCTTTCCTTGTGCCTGATGCACTATCCCGTTATGCTGGATGCGAAAAATAGCGGCGTTTCCTCTTTGACAAATTTTGATATTCACGATATAGCCCGGGTTTCCTGCAGCTATGCGATGGGACCGTTCTATGTGGTGACGCCGTTGGAAGATCAGCAGCGGTTGCTGGCGGAAATTCTGCGCCACTGGACGGACGGCCCCGGCGGCCGGGGCAACCCCGACAGGGCCAGAGCCTTGCGCCTTGTTCGGCCGGCGCTTTCGCTGGATGCGGCCATGGAGGACGTGGAGCGGCGTACGGGGCGGCGTCCCCGGCTGGTCGTGAGTTCCGCCGTATGGCCGACGGGCAGGAACGCGCCGCCTCCGCTGACGTGCGCCGACGTGCTGGAGTGGTGCCGGAACGGCCCCGTGCTGCTGTGTCTCGGTACCGCCCGCGGGCTTGCGCCGGAAGTGCTGGCGCGCAGCGACGGGCAGTTGCGCCCTGTGCGCTTCCTGCAATACAATCACCTCTCGGTGCGGAGCGCGGCCGCCATTCTGGCCGACAGAATTTTGGGCGATTATCAATAACGCCGCGATATCAATGACGGTTCCCTGTGAGCCGGCTATTCAAGGAGTTGGGCATGGACATCATTAAAAAGATTGAACAAGAAAACATGCGCATGGATATGCCCGTGTTTCGCTCCGGCGACACGGTAAAGGTGCATCTGCGCATTGTGGAAGGTGAAAAGGAACGCATTCAGGTGTTCCAGGGCAATGTCATCCGCATCAGCCGCGGCACGACGGACGCGACCTTCACCGTCCGCAAGATTTCCGACGGCGTGGGCGTGGAGCGCATTTTCCCCATGCATTCTCCCTTCATTGATCACGTGGAAGTCGTGACGCAGGGCCGTGTGCGCCGCAGCCGCCTGTACTATCTGCGCGCCCTCAAGGGCAAGGCCGCCCGTATCAAGCCCCGCGGCCGCTTCTGATTTTTGTCCTGTTGTTCCGGGCATTCTTCGGAATGAGCGGAAAGCAGTCTGCGAACAGCCCCATGCGATGCCTTCGGGTATTGGTGGGGCTGTTTGCGTAAAAAACTCCCGCACGCGTCCGTCAGGCGCGCGGGACATTCCCGCAATGTGAGCGTGATGAAAAGGACCCGTTCCGTCATGCCGTGCCAAAGCGCACGGGAACTATGGCAGGCCCGCGTCGGGCGGCTGCTGCCGGGGGCGTCCGGCGCGCTGCCTCCGGCCGGTGTGGACGAGGCCGGGCGCGGCTGTCTGGCCGGGCCGGTGGTGGCTGCGGCCGTCATTCTGCCCGAGGTCGTCGATCTGCCGGGCCTGACGGATTCCAAGGCCCTGTCGGCGGCGCAGCGCGCCGGGCTTGCGCCCCGCATCAGGGCTTGCGCCGAGGCCTGGGGGCTGGGGGTGGTCTGGCCGGGGCGCATTGACGAAATCAATATCCTTCAGGCGACGTTCGAGGCCATGGCCCGCGCGGTGCGCGTGCTGTCCGTGACGCCGGGCATGATTTTCGTGGACGGCAACAGGACGATTCCCGAACCGGTGGCGCGCGCGTACTGGCGGGCGGAGCCTTGGCCGCGACAGGAAGCCGTTGTGGGCGGCGATGCGCGTGTGGATGCCATTGCCGCGGCGTCCATTCTGGCCAAGACGTTCCGGGATCGGTTGATGGAGCATCTGGCGCGTCGCTGGCCGGGATACGGTTTCGAGCGTCACAAGGGCTACGGGACCAGGGCGCACTATGAGGCCCTGCGGCGTCTGGGGCCCTGTCCGCAGCATCGTCTGACCTACAGGGGCGTTGCGGCGCGGGAAGACGCGCCGCCCGCGCAGGGATCGCTGCTCTGATGTTCGGCCGGAAGCGGAACGGGACGGAGGCGCGGCGCGACGGCGGGGATGCCGACAGGCGTCTGCGCGCGGCGGCGCTGGGGCGGCGCGGCGAGGATGTCGCCGCGGCCTTTGCGCGGCGCAGGGGCTGGCGTATTCTGGATCGCAACTGGCATTACGGGCGCGTGGAGCTGGACATGGTGGCCCGCGACGGCCGGGAGCTGGTGTTCGTGGAGGTCAAGACGCGGACGGCGGGAGGCGCGGGCAGTCCGGCCGACGCCCTGACGCCCGCCAAACTGTCCCATATCCGCAAGGCCGCTCAGGCATGGCTGAGTTGTCATGACGCATGGGATCAGCCCTGCCGTTTTGACGTGCTGTGTCTGGTGCATGACGGAACAACCTTCAACGTGGAGCATTTGCCCGATGCCTTCGGCTTCTCCGACGGGCGGCGTGCTGTGGATTGTCGCAACGCCGCTTGGCAACCCTGGTGATTTTTCCCCCCGCGCCCGGCAGACGCTGGCCGAGGCCGATCTCGTGCTGGCCGAGGACACGCGCCGGGCGGGTCTGCTCTGTGCGCAATGCGGCGTTTCCGTACGGCGTTTCGTCAGTTTTCACGATCACAACGAGGCGGAAAAGCAGCCGGAAGTGCTGCGACATCTTGAGGCGGGCGGATCGGCGGCGCTGATTTCCGACGCCGGGACGCCGCTGGTGGCCGATCCCGGGTACCGGCTGGTGCGGGCCTGTCGCGCCGCCGGGGTGCGCGTCGTGCCCGTGCCCGGCCCCTCCGCGCCGGTGACGGCGCTTTCGGCGGCGGGACTGCCGCCGTTGCCGTATACCTTTCTGGGCTTCCTGCCGAGGGACGCGGCGGGGCGCGCCGCCCTGTTTTCGGCGTTTCGTCGTACGCCGGGATCGCTGATCTTTTTTGAACGCAAGGACAGGCTGCGCGAAAGTCTGGCGCAGGCGGCGGAGATTCTGGGGCCGCGCGAGCTGGCCATTTGCCGGGAATTGACCAAAACGCATGAGGAATTTATACTTGACAGGCTGGAGAATGCCGCGGAAGCGGCCGCGGATCTGCTCGGCGAGATAACCGTCGTCATCGGTCCGCCGGAGCAGACGGGCCGGTCCTCGGACGAGGAAGCGCTTGCCGTTCTGCGCGAGGAGCTGAACGACGGCGGCAAGCCCAGGGAATGCGCCCGTCGCGCCGCCGCCCGTCTTGAGGGCTGGACGTCCAAGGAACTGTACGCGCTGACGCGGGACATCTGAGGCGACGGCGTTCTCCCGCCCGAAGCGGGCGGAAAAGCCGCGCTTTTTCCGCGAAACGACAGGCCGTAGGATTTGAAACGCGCGGCGTTTCAAGTTGAACATGCTCATGGGCGCGGCACGGGGACGCCCTTTCGCGTCAGGCAGAGAAAAAGGCAGAGTAAAAAAGCTGTACCGTTGAAGGGGACGTCATGCTCACCACTTCCGTCGCCCTGCGCTGTCTTGCCCGCTGCGGCTGCATCAATGCCGCCATCTCCACGCGCGCCATGCAGGAGATCGGCCTGCTTTTCGTGCTGGAACCCGCCATTGCGGCCCTGTATCCGCCGGAGGAGCGGCAGAAGGCCCTGTCCCGTCATGCCGGGCACAGCAATACGCATCCCTACATGATGCCCCTGTATCTCGGGATCATTCTGGCGCTGGAAAGGCAGGTGGCGGACGGCGCCCTGCCCGCCGCGGCCCTGGGCGGCGTCAGCCGCACGTTGTCCACGACCCTGTCGGCCATCGGCGACGGTTTTTTTGAGGGCGCGGTGCTGCCCTGCTGGTCGCTGGCCTGCGTCATCTTTGTCCTGTGGGGGCAGGTATGGGCGGCCATAGCCCTGACGGCGCTGCTTGTGGCGGGCATGGTCGCCTTTCGGATCGGCATATTTTTTTATGGATTGCGGCACGGGGTCGCCGCGTTGCAGTGGTTGAAACGGCTGGCCCTGATTGACTGGGCCGGGCGGATCAAGCAGGTGAACGCCGTCATGCTGGCGCTGCTGCTGGGGGTGACGCCCTGGACGGGGCACACCTTTCCCTGGCTGCTGTGCGTGCCCGCCCTGCTGTGCGCGGCGGCCGCCGCGGCCTTTGCGGGAAGGGTGCGCCTGCCGCGCATCGTTCTCTGGCTGATGGGCGTCGCCTGTCTGGCCTTTCTTGACGCGGCCCTTGCGGGACTCTAGGGCGTTTTGCCTTTGAAGAAGAGAAGTCGCGAGGCGGCGGCACAGCGCCGCCCGGCCCGAAGCTGGCGGAAAAACTGCGTTTTTTCCGCGAAGCGACAGGCCGTATGGTTTGAAATGCGAAGCATTTCAAACTAAAAATGCTCCAGAGCCTGTTAACACTAATATTTCTATTTATTT
>CAJMRA010000126.1 GCA_905215675.1 uncultured bacterium
AGGCGGCGGCGCGCTGTCTTGAAATGCCGTCCGGCTGTGGGGGCTCCTCCGGGGATCGGGGGGAGGAGCCTTCGCCGCCGGACGGCATTTCCGTGTTATTTGCCGGCCAGCTTGCGCAGGGTTCGGCTGGTATCGCGGACCATCCGCAGCACCAGCGCCTGCATTTCCGGCGGCAGTTCGCTCAGTTCGTCGGCCACGGCGTCGGCCATGATCCGCGTCTGTCTGGTGGGCTGGCGGAAGAGATCCACCACCGCGCAATCCAGACTGGCGGCAAGTTCGGGCAGGCGGGAGAACTTGGGCGCAATGGCCCCGTTCTCCATGCGCGACAGGGAATCCTGCGTGATACCCAGCCGCGTGGCCAGCTGTACCTGCGTCAGCCCCATCTTTTTTCGTCGGGTAGCAATGACGGCGCCGACCTGCATCGCCAGTGTCCGCGCATTTTCAACGTCCATGATGTGCCCTCCCTGGACTTTCAGTGCGCATGCAGCGTCCCTCCTTCGGCGGCGCGTGCCGGGAAGCCGTCGCGTACCCGGCAACGCGAGCTCCGGTCGCGCGCGTCCGTTCCGTCGGAACGGCGCGCCGGAAGGCCCTCTCTCCGGGAGCGCGGGGCGTCGCCCGGCGTTTTCCGCGTTCCGTCGATGTGAGAGCGCTTTTGGTGTGCAACGCGGTGCGTTGCAGTCCTTACGGCCTGTGGTTTTGCGGAAAAAGCGCGTTTTTCCGCTCGCTTCGGGCCGGGCGGGCTGTGCCGCCGCCTTGCGCGCCGCCTTTTCAGGGGCAACGCGCCGTAGCAATCAAATCAATGGACGCTCCCGGAAAACGGCATGGGCGAACCCGGCGGAAGCGGGGCCGCTGTGAGCGTTGCGTTTAATTCTCAAATACGCAGGGAAGTGCGCTTCGTCAATGTAAAAAAAGGAGAAAAATCGTGAGCATAGCGAGAATAGCTACGATTTCTCCTCGTGTCGGCGCGGTTTTTCGGGGAAGCGTGCGGCGGCCGGGACGGGCCGTGTCGGTGGGGGAGGGAAGCGCGGGACTTCCGGGCAGGAGAGGCCCCGCGAAGAGGAAAATTTATTCCTTGAGACCTTCCAGAAGTTCGTCGGTGGAGACAAGGCGATCGGGATCGAGCAGAACCAGCATGGCGTCGTCGGTCTGCGCCATGCCGATGATGCAGTCCTCGTCGCCGGCGGAAAGCGTGGTCGGCGGCTCCTGAATGTCGGCGGATTTGACGATGTGGATATGCTCGATGCTGTCCACGAGAAAGCCCACCACCATCTCGTTGATTTCCATATTGATGATGCGCGTTTTCTTGTCGAAGGGGCGCAGGGGAATGTTCATGCGGGCGCGCAGGCTGACCACGGGAATGACCTGCCCGCGCAGGTTGATGACGCCTTCCATGATGCGCGGCGCGCGCGGTACGCGCACGATGTCCTGCGGCAGGAGGATTTCCCGCATGCGCAGGATGTTGACGCCGTACAGCTGTCTGTCAAGGCTGAACGTGCCTATCTGAAGTATGTCCGGGTGCGTGGTGTCCCGCTGGGGCGGCATGATGTTCTGCTCCTTGTTTTCTGCTCCTTCGCGCATGAGCATGTTCCGTATGAAAGGAAGCCCGGCGCGCGGCGCGCGCGGGAGCCTTTCGGAAAGCGGCGCGCGATCAGGCGTTCCGTCCTCCGGCGTCGGCGTGGACCTCCCTGTCGTGATCGCGTCCGTCGCCTTCCGTTTCCGTCGGCGCGGGGGGCGGCGTGACGGGCAGGGGCCGCAGTTTGCGGCTCATCAGGCGGTGCTGCACGAAGTCGGCGGGTTTCATGCCGGGCGTGACGGCGGAAAGGGGAAATTCCGCGCGTCCCAGCGTGCGGTGGCCTCCGGCGCTGCCCACGTCATGAAAGCAGGCGTCGGCAAGGCGGCCGATATCGCGGCTGCCGTCGCCCCGGAAGATGACGATGACCTTCTTGTCCACGATGCCGCTGACGGCCACCCATTTGAGCCCGTGCACGCGCGTGAAGAAGTCGGCCACGGCCACAAGCAGATCGCTGGTGTCCACCTCGTTGAGCCAGGCCTGAACGCCGCCGCCCCGGCAGTCGCGCAGGGAGCGGAAGGCCCGCGAAAACAGCGGCAGCCAGGCGCGCAGATATTCGCTGCGGATGATGCGGCGCAGGGTGGCCGTATCGGCAAAGCGCGAAAGCCACTGATAGGCGCGCAGGTCGTCCTCGCCGCCGGAGCGCTCGAAGGCCGCCGTGTCCGTGCGGATGCCGTAGAGCAGGGCCGTGGCCAGATGGGGCGACGGGCTGATGCGCAGCCCCTGAAGATAGCGCGTCATCATGGTGCTGGTGGCGCCGAAGCTCGGGCGGATGTCCACCAGCGCGGGCTTGTGCGGCGGGGGCCCGGCGGCGGTTCCGGCTTCGGGGGCCGGGCGGCCGTCGCGGGGAGCGGCGTCCGGGGCGGCGGGTTCCGCATTCCTGTTCCCCGCGTTTCCGGCGTCGGCCGTCTTTGCATCGCCGTTTTTGGCATCGCCGTTTTTGCCCGCGGCGGTCTTCGCGCAGGCGGCTTCCGGCGGCAGGGGCCTGGGCGGATGATGATCAATGATGACGTCGAATCTGACGGCATAATAGGCGGGATTGTGGCTCGGCTGCGAATCCACGATGGCAAAGTGCGTGTACGAGGACGCCTTTTCCGGCTGCCACTGGCGGGCGGGAATGCGCAGGTAGCGGATCATGGCCAGATTGTCCGGCCGGGTGACTTCGTTGATGCGGGCTATGTCCACGCTGCGCACGCGGGTCTGCATGATGCGCTTGAGCGCCAGCGCCGCGGCCAGGGCGTCCGGGTCGGCCGTGATGAGAATGCACCAGCGTTGATCCTTGGTCAGCGAGCGACGCCACACGCGCATTTCGCGCATGGCTGCGGCATTGGTGGGAGTGGCGGGGGACATGTATCCTCTATGCCTGCGTTGCGGGTACGGCGGACCGGGACGCCGGGGCTCCGGCGAGCAGGCGCGCCAGAAGCGGCAGGGACGTTTCCAGCCGTTGCCGGGAAAAAAGCTCCGCCACGTGCGTGGCCGAAGGCGACAGCGCCGCCGCCAGTCCGGCGGCCGTCCGGCGCTGTTCCGGCGTCCAGGCGTCCAGCGCCGCGTGGGCGTCGCCGTTTCCCGGGGCGCTCCAGTGGATCACGTCGGCGCGCGCGGGCAGGCCCGATCGGAGCAATTCCGCCTGAGCGTATCCCATAGCATGAGCGACGTCCAGACAGAAACCCGCCCCCCGCGCAAAAAGAAAATCCTCGCCCAGCGACAGCACGTCGCAGGCTTCGGTATTTTCCAGCAGCAGCGGCACGGAGCAGCGCCGCCGCCAGGTTTCGATGAAGACCGTCAGCATCCGGCGCTGCGCGCCGGGGTCGCCGGGGGGGGCGTGCAGCACGGCGCGGCGCGGCGCGAGGTGTCCGGCCCGAGCCAGCACGCGCAGGGCGGTGTCGGCGGTCCGGCGGCAGGCGTCGTCGTCGGGAGTCGCGGGCCAGGGCAGATCCAGCGGCAGATGGACATGCCAGCGCAGGGGCCCGCCGTCGCGGCCGGTCAGCGTGGTCAGCCACAGCGGCAGATCCGCGCGGGTATAGGCGAGGCAGGCCCGCGTCTCGAAAAGGCACAGGGCGATTTCATCCACGCGCCCGGCCAGAAAGCGCGCGTTTTCGGCCACGCCCGCGGGCAGGACAAAGGACGGCGCGGCAAGATGCCGGGGCAGGTCGGGCAGGTCAGGCATGCGGCTGCGCCTCCTGCAACATGGCGGTGAAGACGGCGGCCGGGGCCGGACGCGAGAAATAATAGCCCTGTAGCGTGTCGCAGCCCAGCGAGCGCAGGAAGGCCACCTCGTGGGCGGTTTCCACGCCTTCCACGGTCACTTCCATGTCCAGCGAGCGGCACATGCTTATGGTGCTGCGCAGCAGCGTGTCCGTGCGCGGGGTTCCCATGCCCGCAAGGAAGCTCTTGTCCAGCTTCACGCCGTCCACCTTCACTTCCTTGAGCATGCTCATGGCGGAATAGCCCGTGCCGAAGTCGTCGATGAGGATGGTCACGCCGTGGGCGCGCAGGCGGGAGACCGTATCCTTGATGAGGGAGGCGTTTTCGAGCAGCACGCTTTCGGTGATTTCCAGCTGTATGAGCTTGCGGTCGTCCTCGGCCACGTCAAGCATCCGCATGTAGCGTTCCACGAAGCCGGGATCGTAGAGGTGGAGACGCGAGATGTTGACCGACACGGGCACGGGTTCCAGTCCGTCCTCGCGCCAGCGGCGTATCTGGCGGCAGACGCGCAGGAAGACATAGCGGTCCATGTTGACGATAAAGCCGTTGCGCTCGAATTCGGGAATGAAGTCGCCGGGCGGCACCTGCACGCCGTTGCGCTGCCAGCGTACCAGCGCTTCCGCGCCCACAAGCCGCCCGTCGGACGCGGCGTGCTTGGACTGGTAGTAGATTTCGAACTCTTCCCGGGCCAGCGCGGACACCATGTCGTTTTCGATGCTCTTGCGGTAACGGATGATGCTCTCCATGCTCTCGTCGAAAAAGGCATAGAGCTGCTCATGATTGCCCTTGACGGTTTTTCGGGCCAGCGTGGACTTGTCGAGATAGGTTTCCAGCGGCGTGTCGGCAAGGGGATATTCCGGCAGCAGGCAGATGCCGATGGACGGCACAAGGCGGTAGCTGTCGTTCTCGTCCACGGGCGTCTGAAGGATGCGGCTGCACAGGTCGTCCAGCCGCTGTTCCAGCTGTTGCCTGCCGGTCAGGGGCAGCAGGGCCACGAAGACGTCGCCGGTGCGCCGGGCCACCAGTTCGTTGGGCCTGTCGGCCCAGTCGCGCAGCAGATCGTGCAGGGTGCGCAGGGTGGCGTTGCCGGTTTCCTGATCCAGAATGGTGTTGACGAGCTTGAAGTTGTCGATATCCAGTGAAAGCAGCGCCCAGCGTCCCGGCAGTTCGGTCAGCTGTTCGGACGCCTTCATGAGAAAGCGCGCGTAGGAACAGCCGTCCGTGAGCGGGTCCACGTAAATCTGTTGCCACAGGCGCGTGGAGGCGTTGTGCTGAACCCGGTTGATATGCCAGATAAAGGCCAGAATGCAGAGTATCTGCACCGCGCCGAGCATGCCCGTGCCCACCATGACGGAACGCAGGCGGTCTTCCGCCATGTGCGCGGGCAGGACGGATACCAGACTCCAGTCGTTGATGCCCACGGGCATCACGTAGGCGTAGCGGTTGCCCGTGGTCCGGTAGTGCAGGAATTCCGTTTCCCCCTCGTCCAGCGCCCGCTGTACCCGCGCGGCCAGCTCGTGCCCCGTCTGCGGCAGGGCCGCCAGCGTGGCAATGTAGTTGGTGATGCCCGCCGCCTCCACCCGGCGGCTCGGCGCGACGACGGAACCGTCCTTCTTGATAAGAAAGGAAAAGCCCTCGTCCTGCCAGAAGGTCATGACGAGGTGCCGGGCAAAATCATCGTGGGGCATGACGGAGAACAACGCGCCCACGGGTTCGTTGTCCTGAAACATGGGCACGATGTACAGGTTGACGGGCTTGCCGTCCGGGCAGTCGCGGATGGTGTCGGAAATCTGTTCCCTGCCTTCCAGCGAGGCCCGCCACAGCCCGGAAGCCGTCCGCATGGTTTCGCCGTCCGTGGTGAAGACCCGCCCGTCGGCCAGCACAAAGCCCATGCGCTTGTCGTCCCGGAGCTTCTGCATGGAACGGAGCATGGCCACGGTCTTTTCCGGGTCCCGCAGGGCCTTGTCCGTCACGCGCGCGGCAATGAAGCGCAGCGTGCGCAGCTGTCCTTCCGTGACGGCATGGAGCGTGTTGACGCCCTGTCGTACCGTTTCCCTCAGGGTGATTCCGATTTCATAGCGCAGATTGTCCCGCAGCACCTGCACGAAATGCAGGAACAGGCCGCAGAACAGCAGCGCGGAAACAATGATCAGCAGTATGGAGGGAAACAGCGGTTTCTGTTCTATTGACATGTCGTCCTTACGTCCGCAATGCTGTAAACCAACGGCGCGGGAAGCGGCGGCAGCGCCTTTTCGGCCGCAATCCATCCGCCGAGCAGGCGGGTTGCCTCCGCGCTTTCCAGATCAAGATCATCCGCGGCCGCAGCCAGCAGACATTCGTATATTTCCAGCGCCAGCTCGGCCGCGCCCGCGTCGTCTCCGGCGTCATCGTCCGTCGCCGCGCTGCCGTGGCGCAGGTCCCTGTCCAGAAATTCGTCGGCAAAGGTCCGCAGCGCGTCGTCATGCACGGGCAGGCCCAGCCGTTCGCCCATGCGCCGCAGCTCCCGTTCCGGCTCTTCCAGCACGGCGTCATAGCTGACGGCCAGCCGCGTAAATCCCGCGCTGCCCGACAGCGCGCCCAGTTCGTGCTGTATCCACAACCGCAGCGCGTGAGCCCGCGACATGCCGTCCCGCGCCTTCAGCGACGCCGCCACCGCATCGGGATGACGCACCGACAGCACGCAGGACACATCCACCCCGCCCCGCATCAGGTTTGCCAGCAGCGGCCGCCAGAAGGCCATGAGGCGGCACAGGCGCGGGTCCTTCAGCCCGCAGACGGGGCCGCTCTCCAGCAGTTCCAGCAGAAAGGTCAGGGCCTCCGCGCCGCTCTCGCCCAGCGCCGTCCGGCGCAGGGCCTCCACGGGCATGGGTTGCAGGCTGTACCAGCGCATGCCCATGGCCGCAAGCAGGGCATTGTCGGCCGTCGTGATACGCCGATCCTCGAAAATCCCCCGGGGATTGCACGGCAGCGCGGGCAACAGCCGCGACCCCAGCGCCGCCCCCAGAGCCCCCAGCGCCCGCGTGATCACGCTCGTGCCGCTGCGGTGCATCCCCAGAACCAGAATCAGTCGCTGTGCCGCGTCATTACCCATGGAATATCCTTTTCGTTGTCTGTGTGCTTTCGCCGGCCCGTTCCGAAACGGCCGTGTCCGTTATACGAGCAGAAGCGGCGGGGGGGAAGAGGTTCATGGCCGGTTTTTGCGGGAAATTTTTCTCATACGGGTTTTCATGGGCGCGGCCGCTGATAGTCAATTGATCTTCTGAGCTTCCGGGGGGAAGGGGAACCCCTCATCTCTGCTGTCGATGCCCGTAGCTTCCTTCGTCGC
>CAJMRA010000127.1 GCA_905215675.1 uncultured bacterium
GAAACGACAGGCCGTATGGTTTGAAACGCGCAGCGTTTCAAACTGAAATTGCTCCAGGCCAACAACCAACGGAGGTTCCATGGCATCCTTATGGCGTTATCTGCCCGATATTCTGCCCTTCGGCGACAGTCTTGATCTTCCTGACGATCTTGTCGAACGCGTCAACGCCTCGACCGGCGCCGAGCCCTGGTTCAGCCATGCCTTTGCGGCGCGCGCAAGACGACGCCACGTCTGTCTTGCCTGCCGCTGGCTGGCGCGCGATCTGCCCGAAGGCGCAACCGTCTTTGAACCCGGCTGCGGCGCGGGCGCCAATCTCATCTGGCTTGCCCGCGAAGGCCTTGTGGCCCGGGGCTCCGATCTTGTGCCCGAAGCGCTGGACATGTGCCGCCGCATGGCCGTCTACAGCGGCGTCGCGCTGGACGTCTGGCAGGATGACGGCATCAATCCCCGGCGACTGCCCGATCCCGTGGACGGCATTCTTTCCGTCAACTGGCTCTATCATGTGCCCGGCGCAAGCATGGACGGTTTTCTCAGGACATGGCGTCCCGCGCTCAAGCCCCGCGGCGTCATCGCCTGCGACGTGCCGGACAGTTCCTATAACAAGGTCAAAAATAATCAGTACCACACCGGCGACGAACGCCTGCCCGAAGATCAGCGCCGCCCTTCGGAATACCGCTTCCGCCTCTCGCGCGCCGATATGGAGCGCATCGCCGCCGACAACGGTTTCCGCGTGGAGCGCCACGCCCTGCCGCTGCTCGGCCGACCCCGCCGCGGCGTCTACCTGCTGCGCCGCGAAGACTAGAGCGTTTCACCTTTGAAAAAGGTGAAAACGCGAGGCGGCGGCGCGCCGCCCGGCCCGAAGCTGGCGGCCAATGTCCGGCCTGCGCCCTCACCTCATATCTCGTCCCAGCGGCGACCGAGCCGTATCTCCCTTGCCTGAAGGGCCTCGATAAGCGCCGGATCGTGCGTGGAGCACACGACGGTCACGCCGTCGCGACGGCACCGGGTCACGGCCACGGCAATGGCTCTGGCGCTGGCCGCGTCAACATTGGACGTGGGTTCGTCCAGCAGCAGCACGCGCGGACGCAGCGCCAGACGGGCCGCCAGAGCCACACGCTGACGTTCGCCGCCGGAAAGGGCGCCGGGACCGCGCGCGGCAAACTCGCCGGGGTCCTCGAAGCCGACCGCCCGCATGCACTCCTCGTAGACGGCCTTCAGCCGATCCCGGCGACGACGCAGGCGCAGTCCGAGCGTGACGTTATAAAAAACGGACGCCCGCAGCAAATAGGGGTCCTGCAACAGCAGGGACGCCTCCCGGCGCGGATTGTCCCTGTCGCCGTGGTAGATGAGTTCTCCGGCAAAAGGACGCTCAAGAAAGGCCAGCAGGCGCAGCAGGGTGGACTTGCCGCAGCCGTTGGGACCTGTCAGGGCGACGGCCTCGCCGCTCTCGATCATGAATGAAACCTTCGGCAGGGCCGTGCGCCGGTCATAGCGCTGTTCCAGATCGCGGGCTTCGTAAACGGCGCTCATGAACGCGCTCCCCGCCGGCGCAGAAAAGCCAGCGCAAGATTGACGAGAAAGGCCATGAACAGCAGCACCAGTCCGAGCGCTATGCCCTGGGAAAAATCGCCCTTGCTCGTCTCAAGCGCGATGGCCGTCGTCATGGTCCGGGTGGAGTAACGGATATTGCCGCCGAGCATCATGGCGACGCCGACTTCGGTAATGACGCGCCCAAAGGCCGTGACACAGACCATGCCGATGGCAAAACGACATTCCCACAGCGTCAGCAGGGCCGTCTGCCGCGCGTTGGCGCCGAGGGTCAGCAGGGTTTCCCGGCAGCGGGGATCAAGGTTTTCCACGGCCTGAGCCGTCCAGGAAATGACAATGGGCAGGGCAAGCACGGCCTGTCCGATGGCCATGCCGGGCAGCGTGAACAGCAGCCCGTATTCTCCCAGCGGACCGCGCGCCGTGATGAAGGCATACACGATCAGCCCGATCAGCACCGTGGGAAAGGCGAGCAGGGTATCCGAAACGAGCCGCAGGGCGCGCTTTCCGGGAAAATTGTAATAGCCGAGAATGAAGCCCGGCACGAGGCCCAGCAGGAAGGCGGCCGCCATGGCATAGATGGTGGAAAGAAGGGTGGCATGTATGGCGGACAGGGTGGCGTCGTCCATATCGGCCAGCAGCGCCAGCGCGCCGAACCAGCCGTTGATGAGATATTCCATAAGCACACGACACAAGCGACGCTCCGCAGGGAACATCGTTCGAGGTTGAGCGCAAAAGCGACGCGCCGGATACCGCGCGACAAGCATCCGGCGGCGACGAAGGGACGAAGCCGCAGCCTGTGCGACGCTTCGCCCCTTCGCGCATCACGGTCGAAAGACTCGCCCGAATACGGCGTCGTTACTTGCTCTGGGCGGCATTGGGGAAGAAGAGCTGCTTGCCCTGCAGCTTGTAATCGGCAATGACCTTCTGCGTGGCCGGGCTGACCCACCAGTCCTCAAACTTTTTGGCCAGTTCCTTCTTGACCTTGGGGCACTGGGCGGGATTCACGGTCATGACGCTGTACTGATTGAACAGCGCCTTGTCGCCTTCCACGATGATGGCGAGGGGATTCTTGTCGCCCTGCCGACCGGCAAAGGTGATCCAGGTGCCGCGATCGGTGAGGGCATAGGCCTTCTTTTCGGCCGCCATGTTCAGGGTGGCGATCATGCCCTGTCCGGCGGAAAAGTACTTGGGATCCTTTTCGGGATTGAGTCCGGCATCCTTCCAGAGCTTCTGCTCGGCCTTGTGGGTTCCCGACTGATCGCCGCGGCTGACGAAACCGGCCTTGGCGGTCATGATGCCCTTCAGGGCCTCGGCCGTCGTCTTTCCGGCGATCCCGGCGGGATCATTCTTGGGACCCACCACCACGAAATCGTTGTACATCACTTCGCGGCGGTCAATGCCGTGACCGGCCTTGACGTAGGCTTTTTCGGCGGCGGGGGCATGCACCAGCAGCACGTCGGCGTTGCAGTTTTCGCCAAGCTTGAGCGCCTGACCGGTTCCCACGGCCACCCATTTCAATTCAATGCCGGTGTCTTTCTTGAAAATGGGCTCCAGATATTCCAGCAGGCCGGAATCCTGCGTGCTGGTGGTGGTTGCCATCATCAGGGTTTCGGCTCCGGCGGCAAGGGGCGACAGGGCAAGGGCCGCCGCGGCGATACCGACCGCGGCGCGCATGGACAGCGTCTTTTTCATGGCGAACACTCCTTAATCATAAGTCATGCCAAGACAAAACGCGGACAGGCGCAATACCCGTCCGCAAGCAACGCCATACTATCGTAAAAACCGCGCCCTGCAAAGCATCCCGGAAAATCCGCCCGTCCGGCCCGCCCGGGCCGGACAGGGCGGAGCCGTCGTCACAGGCCGAGCAGGCCGAGAATACGCGGCCAGTCGCAATGCGCTTCCACGCTGTCGGCCAGCCGATCCAGTTCGGGACCCAGGGCATAGGCGCGTTCTTCCGGGGCGGGAGCGCGCCCGGCGGCCGTGCGCAGACGACGCAGCAGTCCATGACGGAAGGCGTCGTCGTCAAACAGCCCGTGCAGATAGGTTCCCCAGACCGGCGGCAGGGCGTCGCCCCGGCAGAGCCCCCAGCCGATCGGCGCGCCGTCCGAACGAAAGACCAGCGGGCGCGCGTCAAAGTCTCCGGCAAACGCGGCGTCGCGGCGACACCGGGTGACCCCGTGATGAATTTCATAACCGGACAGGACACAGGGGCGGTCCGCCGGGGGCGACGCCACCCGGGCCCGGCTTTGCCGCAGCACCTTTTCCGCCTCGAGGGTCGTTTCCAGAGGCAGCAGATTCATGCCCGGCAGACTGCCGCCGTTTTCCAGACGCAGGGGATCATGCAGGACCGTACCCAGCATCTGCAAACCGCCGCAAATACCCAGCAGCATCCCCGCGAAGCCGCCCGCCGCGGCCGCGGCGCAGGCCCCGCGGGCATAGGCGACAAGCGCCGCCTCCAGACCGCTTTCCCGCAGAAACAGCAGATCCGCAAGACTGTTGCGGCTTCCGGGAACAAGGCAAAGATGAGGGCTGCCCAGCTCTTCGGGCCGCCGGACAAGACGGACGCGCACATGCGGCTCGCAGCGCAGGGCGTCCAGATCCGTGGCGTTGCTGATATGCGGCAGGTCCGGCAGCGCCACATCCAGCAGGGAAGCATCCCCGTCCAGGGCGGCGGCGTCCGGCATGCCCGCGCCGAGACCGGGCAGGGCGACCTCCCGGAAGCCCACGGAATCCTCCTCCGGCAGGCGCAGTCCCTCCAGCATGGGGACGATCCCCAAAAAGGGCCTCCGCGTCCTGCGGGAGACGGTTTCCAGCGCGGGCGTCAGCAGGGAGGCGTCGCCGCGGAACTTGTTGAGCAGGAAACCCGCCACCCGAGAGCGATCCCGGGGGGAAAGAAGCTGCATGGTGCCGACCAGCGCCGCAAACGCGCCGCCCCGATCAATGTCCGCCGTCAGCAGGACGCGGGCGTCGGCCGCATGCGCCATGTGCATGTTGACGATATCGTGCGCCCGCAGGTTTATCTCCGCGGGGCTGCCCGCGCCTTCCAGCACCATCACGTCGCTGTCGGCGGCCAGTTCCGCGTAAGCCCGGCAGACGCCGTCCCACAGCGCGCGCTTGCGCCGGTAGTAGTCCTTCGCCTTCATGAGGGCCAGAGGTCGCCCCAGCACGATCACGTGGGAGCCGTCCTGCGAGGTCGGTTTCAGAAGAACGGGATTCATGCGCACATCGGGAAGGCGTCCGCAGGCCAGCGCCTGCACGACCTGCGCCCGGCCCATTTCGCCGCCGTCCGGGGTGACAAAGGAATTGAGGGCCATGTTCTGGGCCTTGAACGGGGCCACGCGCAGCCCCCGTCGCGCCAGCAGGCGGCAGAAGGCGGCGGTCAGCAGACTTTTTCCGGCATTGGAGCAGGTGCCCTGCACCATGAGCGCCGGAGGCAGGGACGAGGAAAGGGGAGAAGGGTATTTCATGGCGAAAAAAGAAGCCGTGCGGCGGAAGCGCGGCACTTGCAAGTTCTCCGGGGCTTGGCTAAGTTGAAAGGACAGAAAGAGACACATCGACGGGAAGCGTCGCCCGTGTGTACGGGTTCTCCGCTCCGACCGCAAGCGCGCCGGGGGCCTCCGGCGACTTCCCGCGGAAAAATCCAGGAAAAAAAGATAGAAGACTAAAGCTTTTTGATAAAGTGGCGTTAAGAGGTGTGTAGTTGTCAATCGGTTCCTGATCGCACGGGCAAAAAGGACTTGCCCTTGCGCGGGGCATGGCCAACGGGTAGGCAAGCATGTACTTATTGATCGGCCTTATTATTGTCGTAGTCTCGGTGGTCGCCGGCTACACAATGTCACACGGTGAATGGGGGGTTCTCTTTCAGCCCGCGGAATTCCTGATCATTCTGGGCTGCGGTCTGGGAGCCTTCTTCGGCAGCCAGACAAAATATACCTTCAGCCTTATCCTAAAGAGCCTGAAGCGGCTCTTTGCCGACCCGGGTTCCAGCAAGACCCGCTATCTGGAAACGCTGGCCATGCTCTATGCGCTGTTCACCAAGATGCACCGCGAAGGCGTCATCAGCATTGAAAGCGATGTGGAACGGCCCGAATCCAGCCCCATTTTCAACAAGTTTCCCGCCATTGCCAAGAATACGGTGCTGATCAACTTCATCGGCGACACCCTGCGCGTCTATCTGACCACCGGCGATCCGGCGGATATCGACAGCCTCATGAAGGTCGACATGCAGACCATTCACGAGGAAGGCATGCTGCCCGCCCACTCCGTGAGCCACATGGCCGAATCCATGCCGGGCATGGGTATCGTCGCCTGCGTTCTCGGCGTCGTGCTCACCATGGGCAAGATCAACGAACCCCCGGAAGTGCTGGGCCACCACATCGGCGCGGCTCTCGTGGGTACCTTCTTCGGTATTCTCTGCTGTTACGGTCTGTTCGGCCCCATGGGTTCCAAGCTGGAAAACTACGAAGCCGAAGAACATTTCTACTTCAACGCCGTCAAGGAAGCCGTTTCGGCGGCCATCCGCGGCGCGACGCCCCTGATTGCCGTGGAATACGGCCGCCGCGCCATTCCCTATCCCTTCCGGCCCAAGTTCTCCGAAATGGAAGACAAGCTGAAGAGCTAAGCCCGCGTCGTGCCGCACCGCACGCGCGGCCTGGAACGGCGGGCGGGGCAGAGCGCCTCGCCCGCCGTTTTTTCATCGTTGCCACACAGGATTTCCCACAAGGAGTTGCCTTATGAGCAGTGCATGGAAAGTCGCCTATGCCGACTTTGTGACGGCCATGATGGCCTTTTTCCTCTTGCTCTGGATTCTGAACATGGTTCCGCCGGAAACCAAGGCCGGTCTGGCCGCCTACTTCAGCGGCGAACGCAATTTCGACTCCAGCTCCACCTCCCACGTCAGCAATAACCCCTTCATCCAGAATACCGACAAGATCAATACGCAGGACAGCATCACCATCAACGAAACCCAGAAGTCGCACATCGCCATCGCCAAGAAGCTCAAGGAAATGATCATGGCCGACGCCGTGCCGCAGAACGCCTCCGGCATCAACGCCGACGACGTGGGCGTACAGCTGCGCATCAATTCCGACGCCATGTTCAAGCCCGGTTCGGCGGAATTTTCCACCGAAGGCCTCAAGGTACTGACGTCCGTCAAGCAGATTCTGGACGAATACAACCTCTATCTTGTCGTGCGCGGCCATGCCGACAGCATGGAAACGCGCCCGCCCTACAGCTCCCCGTGGGAACTCTCCGGCGCACGCGCCGCCAACGCCATCGCGCACCTGACCAACATGGGTATCAAGGGTACCCGCCTGCGCGGCGTCTGCTACGGCGATACCCGCCCCCTGCGCCCCGGCATGGACGACGCCAGCCGCGCCATGAACCGCCGCGTGGAGTTCTATTTCCACCGTCCCGAAGTCATGTCGTACAGCGTCGTTTACTAGGCTCTGGACTCATTATATTTTGTCTTGAGGGGGAAGGAACCCCTTTTGCTCGCAGCAAAAAGGGGTTCCTTCCCCCT
>CAJMRA010000128.1 GCA_905215675.1 uncultured bacterium
AACACCTCTCGCGCTAGCAGAGGGGTTCCCCTTCCCCCCAACAGACTACAAAAGCAGTGCCGCCCTACATATTCCCCATGGCGGCGAGCGCCGCGCCCAGAGCGGCGAGGTCTATGGGGGGAAAGCCGTATTCGGGGAAATGATGGTTGAGCAAGGGCCAGACAAGGAAATGATAGATGAGCAGAAAGGCCGTCACGCTGAACAGCAGCGCGGGCACGGGCCGTGTCCGGCGGGGAGCGTCGCCGCCACCCGCGCCGTTGTCGCGCCGGGCGTCGTCGCTGCCCGCGCGCCGGAAGAACAGGGCCGAAACCGCGGCCGCCAGTGCCGGAAACAGGGGCAGGGCCATCAGCACAGCTCCTCCAGCAACGCGCCCTCGCGGGCGCGCCGCTGCCGGTAGCCGGTCCAGAAGGAGCCGGTTTTGAGACGCCGGGCCGCGTCGGCCCAGTCGCGGCGCACAAGGGCCGCCCAGGTATTGGGATATTTGTACGGGCTGTTGACGCCCCGCTGATACTGGATGGACACGATGACGGCCTGCGCCTGCCACGGCAGACGCCCGAACGCTCCCGCGCCCGCATCCTGATCGTAGCGGCGCGCAATCCTGCCCACATGATGCCGCAGCACGGCGGCGTCGAGCGCGTCGGCCTCCGCCGCGTCCAGCACCAGCGGCGCGGCATGCAGGGCGTCCACGGCGTCGCGCTGCCGCCGCCCCAGCCACGGACGCAGCCGGGCGAGCAACGCCCCCTCAAGCCCCATGCCCGCCAGGGTGCCCGCGTCCGTCTGCCCGAGGTCCACGCCCGTGCCGACGGTCACGCCGGAAATACCCATGGGAATATACCGTTCGGGATGATCCCCGCCGTAATAATTGGCCGTTCCGCCGCCGGAAAGATTGCACGGAATATAACCGCGCAACTGCTGCGGCCCTTCAAATCCCGGCAGACGCAACACATGCCGTATGCTGTCCCAGGCAATCGCCATTCTTCTTCCTCCTCGTATGGAGAAAGTATAGACCCGGCTTTCGGTACGGACATGCCCGGTACAGGCTCGGTACAGGCAAAAAACAGACACGGGAGGGCTTGACGTGATTATCAGGAGAGCGATTTCAGCGGAGGAACAGGGCTTGTGACGGCATACGGAAGGGGAAAGACTATCGGCGGCGCGGGAAGGGGTTTCCTTTCGCCTGAAACGCCTTTATGGAAAAAGAAACGACGCCGGTCCGCCGGAAGATTCCGGCGCTTGCCGTCTCCCGCAAGTCCAGCGCCCACGAAGGAGGCATCATGAGCATCGCGCCCCGGTATTCCTGTTTCCGAGTCTGTGCCGTTCTGCTTTTTCTGGCGCTGCTGTATCCGGCCGTGCGCGCGGGGAACGCCGTTGCCGCCGCGGCAAAGGAACGAAGCCTGTTTCTGGAAGTCAGCGTCAGCCCCGACGACTTCACGACAACGCCCCCGTATTACGCCGTGGCAACCATCACGGCCAAAATCCGCAATGCGGACGGAAGCGTCTCTCCCGTAAAAACCAGAGTCACGTGGAGCGTACTTGATTCCCTTGTGAAACTGCCTCTGGACAAGGACCCGGCGCATCCCGTATGGCGACGCGCGCCGAACGCGCTGAACGGCCTGATGTGGGGCAAGGAGCTGCCGCCGGAGCTGCTTCGCCGATCGGAACGCAATAAGGGCGGCCGGGAATTCGATCAGAACGCCCGACGCCCCACCGGCGACACGGCGTATCTGATGGATATCGTGGGATCGCGCGTTGTGACCGTGGAGGCGCGGACGCGCTATCTCGGCGACCCGCTGACGGCCACGACCCGCATTACCTTCGGCAACGGACCGCTTTCCGTGTTCACGAAGGGCCCCAGCGGCTTTTTGCCCTGGGCGAAGACAAATCCCCTGCAAACGGCCAAGCTCTTCCCCGCCGCGGAATACTGCAAGGGCAGCATCCCCCGAGACAAGTTCACCGGCAAGCCCAACGAAGCCTGGACGGACACCGGGCACAGATCGCTCAAGGGCGGCATCTACATGTATGCGGAAGGCAGCAATCTGCCCACGGTGCGGCAGTTGCAGGCCGTTTCCAGCGCGGGCGAGGGCGGTTTCGCCGGCGCGGGGCAGGCCGCCGGATGGCCCGACGGCGGCTACTGGACCGGCGAAGCCTACGAGAACGCCATAACCGCCTCCCAGGTCTACCTTTATCTCGGCTTTGAACTCTGGCAATTCCTGCCCCAGTCCGGCTGCCTGCACGCCGTCTGCATCTCCGCCCCCTACGGCAGCATGCGAAAGGCCTTTCGGTAAGAAACCTCCGCAACGCTTCCGCCCCGTACGCAACGCCGGATCATTCCGGCGTTGTTTGTTTTCCGGCAACGCCGCGACGACACGGGCGGAAAACCTCCCGCCCGCGCTCCGTGCGCGGCTTACAGGCCGTGGGAGTCGCAACGGGCGGAGGCGTGGACGCGCCAGCGCTGGAGGTCGTTGATTTCGGCGCTGTAACGGGTACGCGCGCCCTGCCCCTCAACGGCAATGGGCGCGCCGCGTCGGGCCCAGGCGCGCACGGTCTTGCGGCCGACGCCGAAGGTTTCGCAGATTTCTTCAAGAGTCCGCAGGATACGCGGCGCACAGGCCGTGGGCTGAAACATGAAAGACTCCTTGTTGCTGTTCGTTGCGGAGGAATTGCGTCCGCCACGGCGGCGCGCCTTTTCCGCGCAACGACAGGCCGTATGATTTGAAACGCACGACGTTTCAAACGGGATTTGCTCCGGGGTATGCTGACGCTGATTTTCTATTTATTTGAAATAAATAGAAAAAGTAGGCTACACATGACCTTTGAAAAGTACCTGCCGCATGGCCTCTGTCCCCTCTGAAAAAGCGCGTTGGGGGGTCCGGGGGGGATTACGGGAACGCCTTTCCTGCGGAAAGGCTGGGCCCCTTACGCGCCGGCCGGGGGGGGTTCCTTCCCCCCGGAAGAACAACGCACCCTAGCCCCTGTCGAGGGGCCAGAGGATGCCGAGGGCGTTGTCGCGATCAAAGGCGGTGGGGCCGCCGGGGTAGCCGGGGGGCATGACGAGGACGCCGCGGGCCCGGAGGTCGTCCGGGGAGGGGCGGGGCCTGCCGGAGGGCGGCTGACAGTGATGGCAGGGGGAAAAGAAGTGGTGGCGGCGGCCGGAGGGTTCGCGCAGCCAGCACCAGAAGCCGCCCTGTCCGGCGCAGGCGGGACAGGGGGGACGGGGGGCGGCGGCGCGGCGGGCGGCGTCGCTGTGGCGCAGGTCCTCACGCACGGCGTGGAACTCCCTGTAGAGATTGGCGGGCAGTTTTTCCGCCAGTTCGAGGCGGCGTTCGAGCAGGGGCAGCACGGCGTCCGGGTAGGCGGCCACGCGCTCCCAGAGGGCCTGCGTCACGGCGGGCGCGGGCGCGGGCCTGCCGAAAAGGGCGTGCACGACGCCGAGGGTGGCGACAAAGAGTTCCCTATCCATGCGACAGCTCCTGAAGAAGGGCGTTCATGCGGGCGCGGTAGGCGCGCTGACGGGCTTCGGCGGCGTCCCAGTCCTCGCCGCCGGACGCGGAGGGCGCGTCCTCCCACATGCGCCGCCGGAGAAAATTGGCCAGCTTGGGAATATAGCGGCCCTCCTCCTTGCGCCAGAGGGCCGACTCCCGCCAGAGGGCGAGCGCCTGCAACAGCCGGGGCAGACCGGGACGGGCGTTGCCGCGTCCGAGCCGCCGCCAGATGTCGAGGGCTTCGGCGCGGGGGGCCACATGCGCGGCGGGATAGGCGTCCACGAGCTGCTGAAAGCCCATGTCGCCCGACGCGGCCGGGGACGGCGCGTCCTTGCCGCGCAGGACGGGCGGCGGCGTCCGGGAAGGGGGGCGCGCCGACGGCCCTGCCGGAAGAGACGGGGCGTATGGGGGGGAAGGGGGGGAGAAATCTGTCTTCTTTTCTTTCTCTTTCTCTGGGGCGTGAGCCTGCGCGACGCTGCGTGACGCCGCGTGACATGGCGCGCAACTTCCCGGAATGACGGGATAATCCATGACGGATTCCTCGTCGGCGCAGGGGTCGTTGTCCGGGGGAAGGGAGGGGGGAGGATTCGGGGAAAGGTCGTCTTCCGGGGAGCCGACAAGGGCGGGCGGCAGGCGCAGGCGCTCCCGTCGGCGGCGCTGACGTTCGACGGCGGATTCGTCCTCGCGGCGGGGCTGGCGTCTGTCCCAGGCGGTCAGGCGATCGCGGACGATAAGTCCCTTGCGGGCGAGGGCCCGCAGCACGGCGGCGCAGGCGCCGTCCTCGACGCCGAGCAGGACGTCGAGACTTTCGCAGTCGAAGGCGGCGACGGAGCCGCGATCGTCGGCCTGCGAGGCGAATTCGAGCAGCGCGCACCAGACGGCGAGCACGACGGCCCGGTTCTGCCCGCTGTGACGGGCAATGACGAGCCATTTACGGTCATCCACGGTGCCGTGATACCAGCGAAACCATTGCATGGAGAGTACCTCCGGGGAGAATTCCGGCCGCCGGGCGGGCGTCCACACCTCTGCTGGTACCAAATGGTATTAAATATTGCAAGAGGGCAATCCATGGAAATGGGATCAAATTATCGTTTAAGCTGAATAAAAATATAGATACTCAGGAGATACGACAAGAAAAAATTTTTTTA
Organism: uncultured bacterium; assembly: GCA_905215675.1. Lineage (GTDB taxonomy): Bacteria > Desulfobacterota > Desulfovibrionia > Desulfovibrionales > Desulfovibrionaceae > Desulfovibrio. The sequence continues at coordinate 4,631 of CAJMRA010000128.1, forward strand.
TCACTTGAAAAAATACCGGAAAAAATGCGTGTCCATAAATTTTTTAGTTGCCATAAAAATAGAAAAATATATACCATGGGAAATCATGCCGCACATAAATTCACCAAACTGCCCTCAAATTTGCTACCGTTTGGTACTATCGCAAAAAACGGAGGAACGCCCATGTCCGCCATCAGCGACGACGACCGCGTCTGCGGCACATGCGCCCACTACGGCCATGCCCTTGCCGTGACGGTCATCCTGCCCGCCGGAGGCCCCTTCGGAAGCGGCCCGCGCCGACGCGCCCCCTGCCTGATCCATGCCGTGGACCCGGACGCCGGGTACGGCGCCGTGGCGCTGCTCGGCCCCGAAAGCCACTGCCGCTGTCACCGCAACGCCTGGAAACCGTCCGACGACTTCCTTGACGAACTGGAGGACGAAGACGATCGCGGCGTGCTGCCCGGCGTGGATTTTCCGTACAGTCTGCGCCGCTGAAACGCGCGGGGGCTTTCCCTTGTCCGTCTCCCCCGCTATAGTGGACGCAGGCGACGCGCGCCGACCGCGCCGCAAGGGAGGAAGCATGAACGCACGCGCCGCGCTCACGGACGAGGAACGCCGCAACCTGCGCCGGAACAGCCTTGCGCTGGCCGACGCCCTGACGCGGGACAAGGGCCCGGAAGCCGGACTGGACTTTCTGCGCGCGCTGTTTGCGCGCGGCATTTTCAACAGTCCCCCCATTTCCGGGGAAGCCTATACGGCATGGCGGCGACTGGCCGCCGCCGCGCCCCGGCCGCCTGTCCCGGCCGCGGGCCCGCGTATTTCCGTCATCATGCCCGTCTGCAATCCCCGGCCCGAACACCTGCGCGCCGCGCTGGACTCGGTGCTGGCCCAGACCTGGCAGGACTGGGAACTCTGCATTGCCGACGACGCCTCCACGCGGGAGGACACGCGCCCCCTGCTGGAGGACTATGCCCGGCGCGATCCGCGCCTGCGCCTCGTGTTCCGCGCCGAGAACGGACATATCAGCGCCGCCTGCAATACGGCCCTTCAGGAAGCCGCGGGCGACTGGTGCGCCCTGCTCGATCAGGACGATCTGCTGCCGCCCGAAGCGCTGGCCGTGGTCGCGGCCGCCGTCAACGCCCACCCCGGGGCGCAGATGTTCTTTTCCGACGAGGATCAGTTCGTGGAGCGGGACGGACGCCGGGAACATCTCAACCCGCTGTTCAAGCCCGGCTTCGATCAGGATTTGCTGCTCTGCTGCAACTGCGTCAATCATCTCGGCGTCTATCGGACGGAGACCCTGCGGGCCCTGAACGGCTTCACGCCGGGACTGGAAGGCGCGCAGGACTATGATCTCGTCCTGCGTCTGCTGGCCGCGTACGGCGCGAAGGCCTTTGTCCACATTCCGCGCGTTCTCTACCACTGGCGACGCCACGAGGACAGCACCTCGGCCGACTGGGCCGCCAAGCCCTACGCCCGGGAGGCGGCCCGGCGCGCCCGCGCGGCCTTTGCCGCGTCCACGGGCCTGCACGCGACCTTTCCCGTTCCCGAAAATTCCATCCACGCCCATACGCGCTTTCTGCCGCCCCGGCGGCCGCCGCTGACCACCGTGGCCCTGCTGGCCGACGCCGCGCCCGTGCCCGCCCTGCTCGACCGCTGGCCCGAGTGGCTGGAGCGCTGCGGCCTCGCCTGCGAAGTCGTCCTCGTCTGCCCCGCCGGAGAGCGGGAAACCCTGCGCCCCCTGGCCGAACGGCTGCGCGCGCGCACGGCCGTTGCGCCGTCCGCCGACCTGTTCGCGCTGGCCGACAAGGCGTTGCGCGTCGCCCGGGGCGACGTGCTCTGCTTTCAGCGACTCAACGACGCGCCCCTGTCCCCGGACTGGGCCGCGCAGGCCTGCGGCGCGCTCCTGCGACCCGGCGTCGCCGCCGTGGGCTGCCGCTCCCTGTCGCCGCGCGGCTTTTTCCGGCACGCGGGCTATGCCGTGGGACAGCAGCCCGCGCCCGACGGCGACATGCTGCCCGCGCTCTGCCCCGCCTATCAGGGACTGCACCGGCAATCCGGCGGCTATTTCAACTGGATCAACCTGCCCCACGCCGCGCCCGCCGTCCGCCTCGACGGCCTCTGCTGCCGCCGCGATCTGCTGGAAGACTGCGACGGCTTCGATGCCCGGGCCGGACTCTGGGCCGACGCCGATTTCTGCTTTGCGGCCTGGAGCCGCCGGGGCCTGCGCTCCCTTGTCCTGCCGCTGGACATTCTTTCCGCCGGTTCCACGGCGCCCGTCGTCGCCTCCACCCTGCTGCGCGAACGCTGGGGCGAGCTGCTCGCCGCGCCGCCCTTCCAGAATCCGGCCCTCGCCTGGAGCCCCGGCGGCTGGCATCTGCGGATATAGAGCGTTTCACCTTTGAAAAAGGTGAAACGCGAGGCGGCGGCACAGCG
>CAJMRA010000129.1 GCA_905215675.1 uncultured bacterium
CTCCCCCTGAATCTCAACCCTCAACCCATTTCAAAGATAAAATCCTCTGAAAGTGCTCTAAGGGCGAAACAAAAAACGAGGGGTTCCCCGGCGCGACGGTCGTCGCATCGGGGAACCCCTCGTTCTCCGGAGCATTTTCAAAGGTAACATGCTCCACAAAAAGCCGTACGTCCCTACGAGCGGCCCGCCAACGCCAGCAGCGCGGCCACATCGCCGGGAGCGCAGGGAACAGCGTCGGGACGGGCGCGGAACCAGGTCAGCTGACGCTTGGCATAGGCGCGGGTATTTTTGAACCAGAGGGCCTTGCAGGCTTCCAGCGACAATTCTCCGCGCATGTGGGCAAACAGCTCGGCGCAGCCGATGCCGGACCAGCCGGGGGCCGCGGGATCATCGCAGCGGCGCAGGGCGGCGCGGGCCTCCTCAAGGGCTCCGGCCCGCAGCATGAGATCGATACGTCGGGCGAGCCGGGGGGCAAGGGCGTCAAGATCGGGCATGAAGCAGGCCAGCGGCCCGGCACAGGGAGGGACGGGCATGGCGTTGGCATGCCACCAGCTGAAGGTCCTGCCCGTGCCTTCAAGAACCTCCAGGGCGCGCACGATGCGCTGGCGATCATTGGGGTGAATGCGCGCGGCGTAATCGGGATCGCGGCGGGTCAGCTCGGCGTGCAGCGTCGGCGCTCCCTCCCGTTCGAGACGCGCCGTCAGCCGGGCCGTAATCTCCGGGTCTATGGGCGGAATTTCGGCAATGCCGTGCAGCAGGCTCTGAAAATAGAGTCCGGTGCCGCCCACCAGCAACGGCAGTCTGCCGCGCGCATGAATCTCGCGGATGACGCGCACGGCCATGTCGGCCCAGCGGCCCGCGCTGATTTTGCGGGACGTCTCCAGAAAGCCGTACAGATGATGCGGACAACGGGAGCGCTCTTCGGGCGAGGGCTGCGCGGTAATCAGGGGAAAATCGGCATAGACCTGCCGGGAGTCGGTATTGACGACCTCGCCGTTCAGGGCCTCGGCAAGGGCCAGGGCCGCTTCCGTCTTGCCGCAGCCGGTGGGCCCGGCAAGACAGAAAACCGGAATGGGCTGTTGCGTCACGACTAATCCTTGGCGCGGAAACCGCCGTAGGGCGGCGCAAGACAGGGCGTTCCCTGCCGGACTTCGCCGAGTTCGTATTTTTCCTGAAGGCGCAGGCGCACATTTTCCGGCACAAGTCCCATGATGTCCGCCCCGTGGCTGGCGGCGGATTTGACGATGGTGGAACTTGTGAAAAGCCACTGGTAGTCGGTCATGAGAAAAACGGTCTGAATGCGGCGTTGCAGACGGCGATTCATGAGCGCCAGCTGAAATTCGTATTCAAAGTCCGACACGGCGCGCAGACCGCGCAAAATGGCGCACGCGCCGCGCTGGGCGGCATATTCCACCGTCAGGCCGGAAAAGGGCTCGACCACGGCGCGGGGTTCGCCCGCCAGCGCCTCGCGGGCCATGGCCACGCGTTCCTCCTGCGTGAACAGGGGGCGCTTGGGCGTATTGTCGGCCACGGCGACGATCACCTGATCGAAAACGTCCAGCCCGCGCCGCACAAGTCCGAGATGACCGTTGGTGATGGGATCGAAGGTTCCGGGATAAAGAGCTGTTTTCATGCGCGTTTTTTCCAGATGAGAATGCGGGTCTGGCCGAAGGCGCGATCGGCCAGCGGCTCCCAGCTTTCGGGAGCGCTGAAGGGAGCGCCCTTTTCCAGCTCCGCGGTGATGAAGGATTCCGGCGCAAGCCAGCCGCGTTCTTCGAGACCTGTCAGGCACATGTTGAGCAGGTTCTTGCGGTACGGCGGATCGATGAACACGAGGTCCACAAGGTCGGCCGGAGGGCGCAGAAGAACCTTGCGCACATCGTCGCGCAGCAGGCGGGCGCGATCCTGCACGCCCAGTTCCTCGATATTGCGCGCCAGACAACGGGCGGGCGCCGGGCCGCTCTCCACAAAGACGGCCTCCGCGGCGCCGCGGCTGAGCGCCTCGAAGCCGAGGCTGCCGCTTCCGGCAAAAAGATCAAGCACCCGGGCGTCGGCAAAGCGCATGCCCCGGGACAACAGCATGGAGAACAGGGCTTCGCGCGTCTTGCCCATGGCCGGACGATAGCCCTCGCCTTCCACGGTATGGAGACGCCGTCCCCCGAGACTTCCTGAAATGATACGCATGGCTTCTCCGATACGTAAGGCCGCCCCATCCTGTCAAGCGCGCGTCGCGCCCGAAGAAGGGGCGGCCGGAAAAGGCCCTACATGCGCGACAGGAGGCGCGTCATGGCATAATCCATCTTTTCCAGGGCGTCCTGCAATTCCGTCTGTTCCACCCAGGGACGACGCTCGATATCCTCGAGCCGCTCGCGGAAGAGCCCCCACTTGCGTTCCAGTTCGCCGGTGAGAAATTCCCAGTTGATCCGGGGATGGGCCTGAGCCTCGTGGCTCAGGGTTTCGGCCACAAGCGAACCCTCAAGAACCATTTCCTCAAGGTAGCCCGGCGCCAGCGGCGAAATCCCGTACTGCTTGCGAATCAGGTCCGCAAGCACGCCCTGGGCCTTTTCTTCGCCGTGCACCAGCACGACCTGCGGTCTGGAGGGGCCGGACACCAGCGGCTTGAGCCAGTCCAGCAGCTGGCTTTGCCCGGCATGGGCGGAAAAACCGTTGATGGTATAGATGCGGGCGGCCACTTCCACATCCTCGCCGAACAGGGTGATCTTGGAGGCATGCTCGACGATCTTGCGCCCCGGCGTGCCCACGGACTGATATCCGACGAAAACGATGCTGGCTCCCGGCCGCCAGATATTATGCTTGAGATGATGCTTGATGCGTCCGGCATTGCACATGCCGCTGGCGGAAATGACGATGCAGGGGCCCTCAAGGCTGTTGATGGCCTGCGACTCCTCCACGCTGAGAGTATAGCGCAGGTTCGGCAGCTCGAACGGATCGTCGCCCTTGCTGAGCAGGGCCTGCGCGTCCTCGTCGAACAGTTCGCGGTTGCGCTTGAAGACTTCCGTCGCGCGAATGGCAAGCGGGCTGTCCACAAAAACGGGCATGTCGTGAGGCAGCTTGCCCTGACGGTTGAGATTGTGCAGGCAGTACAGGATTTCCTGGGTGCGTTCCACGGCGAAGGCGGGGATGATGACCTTCTCGCCCTTGCCGTAGCTGTAGGCGATGGCGTCGGCCAGTTCGGCGTCGCTGACGGTTTCGTTCTTGTGATTGCGATCGCCGTAGGTGGATTCCATGAAGATGTAATCGGCCGTGGGCGGCGTTTCGGGATCGCGGACAATCAGGGCCTGGGGACGGCCGACATCGCCGGAAAAGATCATGCTCGTGGTCTTGCCGTCTTCGTCGGCCTCGATACGCAGGGAGCCGGATCCCAGAATGTGCCCCGCGTCATAATAGGTCACGCGGATGCCGGGGGCCGGTTCAAAGACCGTATGATATTCCACTTCATGAAAGAACGTGGCCGTCCTGAGGGCGTCGTCCGTGGTATAGAGGGCCGGAGGCGGATTCTTGAGGCCGCGCCGCTGGTACTTGGTAGCCGTCCACTGGGCTTCTATTTCCTGAATGTGCGCGCTGTCCTGAAGCATGATTTCCAGCAGCTCCCCCGTGGCGCGCGTGCAGTAGATGGCCCCCTTGAAGCCGTGCTTCACCAGCATGGGCAGAAGGCCGGAGTGATCCATATGGGCATGGGTCACAAGCACGAAATCCAGCGACTCGGGAGCATAGGGCTTTTCATCGCGGTTCCGCTCCTCGATGGCCTTGTTGCCCTGATGCAGACCGCAATCCACGCAAAAACGCTTGCCGCACGCCTCCATCATGAAGCAGGAACCGGTTACCGTCCGGGCCGCGCCCAGAAATTGTACCTTCATGGGGATACCCCTTTGTTACATGCCAGTCGTCCGCAAACTCGCTCTTGAGGCTTTTGCCATTTTATCGACTATGCACGTCATTTCTCACAAGCGCAAGAGGGTGAGCCGCAGCGCCGTCTTGCCCTTGCGAAAGGGAAAGGCTATCGTACTGCTGAACCATTTTCAGTTTGAAACGCTGTGCGTTTCAAACCCTGCGGCCTGTCGTTTCGCGGAAAAACACGTTTTTTCCGCCCGCTTCGGGCCGGGCGGCGCTGTGCCGCCGCGCGTTTTTCCTTTTTCAAGGGCAAAACGCCAAAGCGTCGCCGTCGCGCTGCGGTCACAGCGGCGCAGCACAGACCAAGGAGAACACAGCATGCCCGAAATTCAGCAGAACATCATCGACGACCTCGCCAACGTGACGACCGAATCCTGGCGCACCTTCCGCATCATGGCGGAAATGGTGGAGGCCATGGACACGCTCAACAGTCTGAAGAGCCCCTGCGTCTCCATCTTCGGATCGGCCCGGACCGCGCCGGACGCGCCGGCCTATCAGGAGGCCGAAAGGATGGCGCGGCAACTGGTGGAGCACGGCTACGGCATCATTACCGGCGGCGGTCCCGGCATCATGGAAGCCGCCAACAAGGGCGCCACGGAAGCCGGGGGCGTCTCCGTCGGCCTGCACATCTTTCTTCCCCACGAACAGGACTGCAACGCCTATCTGACGACGCGCTGCAATTTCCGCTACTTCTTCACGCGCAAGTTCATGTTCGTCAAGTATTCCATGGCCTATGTCGTCATGCCCGGCGGCATGGGCACCATCGACGAACTTTCCGAGGCCTTCGTGCTGGCCCAGACCGGCCGCAGCCGTCCCTTCCCCATCATCCTTTACGATTCCACCTACTGGAGCGGCCTCCTCGAATGGCTGCGCCGCACCATGGTGGGCGAAGGCTACATCAAGGCCGAAGAACTCGATCGCCTGATTACGGTATGCGACACGCCGGAAGAGGTCGTGAGCACCCTGTGCAAACTGGTGATCCTCTGAACCGCGCTCGCGCCATTCCCTGCCTCGGCCCGCGTCCGGCGCCGCCCCGGGGCTGGACATGGGACGACCTCATGTCCTGCGCCCAGGAAGAAGCCGCGCGGGCCGCGAACCGGAATGAAGTCCCCGTGGGCGCTCTTGTCGCGCATGCCGACGGCCGGGTGCTGGCCCGCGCCGGCAACGAGCCGCTGACGCTCCACGATCCCACGGCTCACGCCGAAATTCTGGCGCTGCGCCGGGCCGGGGCCGCCCTCGGCAACTATCGCCTCAACGACTGCGTTCTGGTCGTGACGCTGGAACCCTGCGCCATGTGCGCGGCGGCGCTCGTCCACGCGCGCATCGACGGCGTGGTCTTCGGCGCGGCCGACGCCGTCGCCGGGGCCGTTCTCTCCTGCGACGAGCTGTTCAGTCGCCCCTATTTCAATCACCGCGTCTGGCATATGGGCGGCATCCGCGCCGAGGCCTGCGCGGCGCAGCTGCGCGCCTTCTTTGCCGAACGGAGGTCAGGCTGATGCTGCTGGAATGTACGGTCTTTCTCTGCGGAGCCGTCTGCATGGCCGTGGAAATGGTCGGGGCGCGCCTGCTCGCCCCCTATGTGGGCACCTCTTCCATAGTCTGGGCGGGCGTCATCGGCATCATGCTGGCCTTTCTGGCCTGCGGCGCGTGGCTCGGCGGCAAATGGGCCGACAAACGTCTGGATCGCCGCGTTCCGGCCCTCATCCTGACCGCCGCCGGGCTGGGCTGCGCGCTGGCCGCCGCCGCGGGCGGCCCCGTCGCCGATGCCGTCACGCGCCGCGTGGGCAACCTGTACGCGGCGGCCGTCATCTGCTCCGCCGCCGTCTTCGCCGTGCCCGCCCTGTTCTTCGGCATGCTCACGCCCTATATCATCCGTTTGCGTCTGGCCGATCTGAGCCGCGCCGGGGCCACGGTGGGACGCCTCTCCGCCCTTTCCACCGCCGGAAGCATTCTCGGAACCTTTCTCGGCGGCTTCGTGCTGATTTCCTATTTCCCCACCCGCGCCATCCTCTGGGGCATGGCCGCCGCGCTTCTGCTGCTTTCGTTCGCGCATACCGTCCGTCGCGGCCTGCCGCGCGCGGCGGCGCTGATCTTCTGCCTCCTCATGGCCGCCGACGCCCTGCCCCCCGACGCCGCGGAAAGCGACGCTCCCCCGCCCCTGACGGAAAGCGCCTGCAACAGCCTGCGCATCTGGCACGACGCCTACATGGGGCGCGCCGTGCGCCTGCTGGCCACGGACCCCGGTCATGCGCAATCCCTCATGGCGCTGGACGATCCCGCCGATCTCTGCGCCTCCTATACCCGGTACTATCGCCTCGGCCCCCTGCTCGCGCCGCGGGCGCGCAACATTCTCATGCTCGGCGGGGGCGGCTATTCCGTCCCCAAGTGGCTGCTGGCCGATCGCAGCGGGTTGCCCGCCGACTTCCGCCTGACCGTGGTGGAACTCGATCCGGTCATCACGGCCCTGGCCCGGCGCTGGTTCGCCCTGCCCGACGATCCGCGCCTGCATATCGTCCACGAAGACGCCCGAACCTTTCTCCGCCGCAATGCCCGGTCATATGATCTCGTGCTTGTGGACGTGTTCACCTCGCAATATTCCGTCCCCTTTCACATGGGCACCGTGGAGGCGGCGCGGGAAATGCGCCGGGCCGTCAGCGACGACGGCGCGCTGCTGATGAACGTCATCTCTGCGGCGTCCGGCCCCGACGCCCGCCTGCTGCAAGGCATTCGCGGCGCGCTGGCCGAGGCCTTCGAGGAAGTGCAGGTCTATTGCGTGGGCTACCCCGATCGTCCCTCCCTCCTGCAAAACGTCATGCTGCTGGCCCTGCCCCGCAAGCGCCCGCTTCCCTCCCCGGACGCCCTTGGCGACGCCGAACTTGCCGACATGCTGCGTTCGCGCTGCGTGTCCTGCGAAAGCGGCGACGCCACGCCGCCCCTGCGCGACGATTTCGCGCCCGTGGAACGCTATACGCTCAAGCTGGCCCGCAGGGACTAAAGCAATTTCAGTTTGAAACGCTGCGCGTTTCAAACCATACGGCCTGTCGTTTCGCGGAAAAACGCGGTTTTTCCGCTCACTTTTGGCCGGGCGGCGCTGTGCCGCCGCCTCG
>CAJMRA010000130.1 GCA_905215675.1 uncultured bacterium
AGCGCACAAGGGTGTTTCCTTCCCCCCAGAAGAACGATTTCGTGTCAACACGCCTAGAATGTACGGCGGCAGGCGCCGTTCAGCGGCACGCCCAGCGTGCGGCGCAGCGCCTCGATCCGCTCCCAGGACTGCCGCACGCGCCACAGGGGAATGGAGCCGTCGCGCACCAGCTTCATGAACGCGGCGTGAACCTTGTCCGGCAGATCGGGATCGGGATGCGCCGTATTGTTGCCGAACACAAGAATGTCATTGCCCGCGGCCACGGCCAGCAGCACAATCTGTTCCAGCGTGAACCGCCGCGCCACGGCGTCCATCATCAGGTCGTCGCTGATAACCACCCCCTGCCAGCCCATCCGGCCACGCAGCAGGTCCTCGATGACGGCGGAAGACAGCGAGGCGGGCAAACGCGGGTCCATGCCGCGATGCGAGACATGCCCCACCATGACCATACCCGGCCAGCCTGCCGAAAAACATTCCTGAAAGGGTTGCAGTTCGGCGGTCTGCCAGGTTTCCGTAATATCCGCCGTCCCCAGATGCGTGTCGAATCTGGAACTGCCGTGCCCCGGAAAATGCTTGAGCACGGGGATCACCCCCTCCGCGGCCAGCCCCTGCCCGAAAGCCCAGGCATGCAGCGCCACGGTCTGCGGATTGGGACTGAAACTGCGGCCGAGGCGGGCAATGATCGGATTACCGGGATTGGTGTTCACATCGGCCACGGGGGCCAGATCCACGTTGATGCCGACCGAATGCAGCTCCCGGCCGAGCCGTTCAGCCCGGGCCCAGGTCCGTTCCGGCCTGTCCCGCCCCATGACGGCGGCCGACGGCAGCGCGGAAAAGCCGTAGGCGGGCTTGCAGCGGCGGACGTTGCCGCCTTCGTCATCCACGGCGATGAAGGGCGGCAGGGGCGCCGTCCGGCGCAGGGCCGCCGTCAGGGCGCGCACCTGCTCCGGCGAACGAATGTTGCGCGGCCCGCCGTCGGCCATGTTCTTGTCGAACAGCAGCGCGTGCCCCACCCTGCCTTCGCGGAGGGCCTTCCAGAATACGGGATCGTCGGCTTCCTCCGTTCCGCGAAAACCGAGCATGAGCATGGAACCGACCATGCGTTCCGGCGACGGGGAAACTTCATCCGGCGTGGCCCCGCGCGCGAGATACGGCAGCAGCGCCAGCAGAAAAGCCAGAAGAAAGGCAATGACGCTCAGGCGTCCCATACGTCCGTTCATGCGGAAGCACCCTCCTGACGCTGTGCGAACTCATCCATGAATATCTGCCAGACCGTCACGAAGAAGACGGCCAGGACGGGCCCGCTGACAAATCCGTCCATGCCGAACAGCATGAAGCCGCCCAGCGTGGACAACAGCACCATGAAGTCGGGCAGTTTCGTGTCGCGCCCCACCAGAAGCGGGCGCAGGATGTTGTCCGCCAGACCGATGACGCAGACGCCGTAGGCCATGAGCACCAGACCGGAGACAATATCGCCGGTAAGCAGCAGATAGACGGCCACGGGAGCCCAGACAAGCCCGGCTCCCACCAGGGGAATGAGCGACAGCAGACTCATGACCACGCCCCACAGCACCGGCGCGCGGATGTCCAGCAGCGCGAAGATGACGCCTCCCAGCGCCCCCTGCGCCATGGCCACAAGCACGCTTCCCTTGATGGTGGCCCGCAGCACTTCCGCGAACTTGCGGAACAACAGTTCCTCACGGTGATCGCCGAAGGGCAGCGCCCTGATCAGAAGCGCATGGAAACGCTCGCCGTCGCGCACCAGAAAGAAGGCCAGATAGAGCATCATGGCCATATCCACCACAAGATTGACGGTGATGCTGCCCAGCGCCACCGTATTGGAAGCAAGTATGCCGCTGGCCTTTACGGCCAGTTCCGACAATTTTGCCTTGATGGCGTCCGGCGTATAGCCGAAACGCTCCAGCCATTCCAGCGCGCCGGGCACGGCCTGCCGCAGGCGATCCACGATTTCCGAGAGCGCATGCGCGTCGCCGCTCAGGCGCGCGTACAGCTGGGCGATTTCATTGGCGCAGGTATAGAAGAGGTAGATGCAGGGCACGACAATGACGATCAGGCTTGTCAGCACGCACAGCAGCGACGATGTCGTCGGCCCCAGACGCCGCCGCAGAAAAAGAAAAAGCGGACGACTCAGCAGGCCGATGACCACGGCCCAGAAAATAATGTTGAAAAAGGGGCGCAGCATCCAGAAGAACAGGAGCGTCGTCGCGACGAGCAGCAGGAGAAAGGCGCGATCCTCAAAACGGGTGGCAGGGGACGACATGGCGGGCTCGACAGGAAAGAAAGTGAAAAAATTCTTCTTGTCCATACCGCAGAATACGCATGGCCGCAATATGACGCCCGCGCGTTGACGGATGCGCGCCCGCTGCGCTACTGCATTACGACAAGCCCGCCGGAGAAACCATGATACCCGATTTTGCCCGTACGCGCCTGCTTGTCGTGGGCGACCCCATGCTGGATATTTACGTGGAAAGCGAAGTGCGCCGCATCTCGCCGGAAGCCCCGGTGCCTGTGGCCGAAGTGCGCGCGCGCCGGAGCGTTCCCGGCGGCGCGGCCAACGTGGCCCGCAATCTCGTCTCGCTCGGCTGTCGCGCCGCCCTGCTGGGCGTGTGCGGCGTCGACGCCGCGGCCTCGACGCTGCGGGAACGGCTCCGGGAAGGCGCCATCGAAGCCACGCTGATACCGTCTTCCCGGCGACCCACCACCGGCAAGACCCGTATCGTCACCCGCGGACAGCAGCTGTTCCGCCTGGACGAGGAAGCGCGCCTTCCGCTCGATCCGCAGGAATACGCCGGACTGAAAGCCGCCCTGCCCGAAGCGCTGGACGGCTGCGACGCCGTCATCCTGTCCGATTACGGCAAGGGCGTCCTCCTGCGCCGCCCGGACGGCTCCTGCCTTGCCGGAGACGTCATTGCCGCCTGCGCGGAACGCGGGATTCCCGTTCTGGCCGATCCCAAGCTCGACGACTGGAGCCGCTACGCCGGGGCGGAATGCGTGACGCCCAACAGCGCGGAATTTGCCGCCGTTTCCGGTTGCGCCGACGAATCGCGCGAAGACATGGAGAAGGCGGCCCGGGCCCTGTGCCGCCGTATCGCCGTCCCCCGGCTGCTGCTGACCAGAGGTCCCCGGGGCATGGCGCTGTTCGAGGAGGCGCGGGAACCGGTCTTCATCAAGGCCGAAGCGCGACAGGTCGTGGACGTTTCCGGCGCGGGCGATACCGTCATTGCCGTGCTGGCGGCCTGCCGCGCCTGCGGACTCTCCTATGCGGAGGCCGCCCGCTGCGCCAATGCCGCCGCGGGCATGGTGGTCTGCAAGGCGGGCACCAGCCCCGTGAGCAGGGCCGAATTTCTCTATGCCGTCCGGCGCGACGGCGGCAGCACGCCCAAAATCATGGACCTGCCCCGGCTGCGGGAAGTGGTGGACTTCTGGAAACAGCAGGGACAGCGCGTCGTCTTTACCAACGGCTGCTTCGATATCCTGCACAAGGGGCATATCATGCTGCTGCATGAAGCGGCGGCCCAGGGGGATCGCCTCGTGGTCGCCATCAACGCCGACGCCTCCGTGCGTCGCCTCAAGGGAGAAACGCGCCCCGTACAGGACGAACAAAGCCGCGCCCTGCTCATTGCCGCCCTTCAGGACGTGGACGCCGTGATCATCTTCGAGGAAGACACTCCCCTGCGCCTCATCGAGGCCCTGCTTCCCGACGTGCTGGTCAAGGGCAGCGACTATACCGTGGAAACGGTCGTCGGCGCCGACGTCGTACAGGCCCACGGCGGCCGCGTGCATCTGGCGCGCCTGCAGGACGGCTACAGCACGACCGGCATCTGCCGCAGAATCTCGGCGGACGGCGGCCCGGCCCGCTGACGCCCTTCCCCGGCGACGCCATGCGCGGCCCCGTAACGCTTCCGTCCGTTCCGCCGCGCACGCCGCCCATCCGGCAGAAAAGCATCGCCGGGTAAACGCTTTTCGTGTACGCTGACGCGCGGAAGCGCCCTTTCCCGCTTCCGCGCCCCGTTCAACCTTCAGCTCTTGCGGAGGACCCCCCATGGATACGTTTGATGTCGTCGTCATCGGCGGCGGCCCCGGCGGCGCCGCGGCCGCCAGGGAACTGGCATCCGCCGGCAAATCCGTTGCCATCATTGAAAACGCGCACTGGGGCGGCGTCTGCCTCAACTGCGGCTGTATTCCCACAAAAATGCTGCTGGGGGCCACGGCCTGCGGCGCGCAGCTGCGCGCCCACAAACGCCTGAAAACGCTTTCCGGCGACGTGGTCGTGGATTATGCGGCCCTGCAAACCCGCATAGGCCGCTTTCTCAAGGGCAGCAGTCAGGCGCTGGCCAAGGGGCTGACGGCTCTCGGCGTCACCCTGCTGGAAGGCACGGGCACGATCCTCGGCAAGGGACAGGTGCTGCTGAAGGCCGCCGACGGTTCGGAACGCACGCTGTCCTGCGCCGACATTGTGCTTGCCTGCGGCTCCTCGAGCGCGGCCTTTCCGGGGCTGACGCCCGATCACGACTGTGTGCTGGACAGTACGGATCTTCTGCGGATTCCCGCAATTCCCGAAAGTCTCGTCATCGTCGGCGCGGGGGCCATCGGCCTTGAAATGGCCGACTTCTTTGCCGCCATGGGCGGCAAGGTGACGGTCGTGGAAGCCGCGCCCCATATCGCGCCGCAGGAAGACGCCGATATTGCGAAGGAAATGCTGCGCGCCGTCGGCAAAAACGGCATAGACTGCCTTGAAGGCGTCAAGGCCGCCTCCCTGAAAACCGTCGACGGACACGCCGAACTGACGCTGGAAGACGGACGCGTCATTACCGCCGCCAAGGCGCTGGTCGCCGTGGGCAGGACCCCCAATACCGCCGGTCTTCAGGCCGAAAAGGCCGCCTGCCGTCTGAACCGTCGCGGATTTGTGGAAGTCGACGCCTGTCTTGAAGCCGCTCCCGGCGTGTATGCCGTGGGCGACGTCAACGGCATCACCCTGCTGGCGCATGCCGCCGAACATCAGGCCGCCTATGTGGCCCGCCGCATCTGCGGTCAGGAAAAGGGCCCCTACGAACCCGGCCCCGTTCCCTCCTGCATTTACGGCAGTGTGGAACTCATGCGCGCGGGCGTCACGGCCGGGGAGCTCCTCAGGGAAGGCAGGAACGTGGAAGTCTCGCAGGTTCCCCTGTCCCTGAACCCCATTGCCCAGGCCTACGCGGGTACGGCGGGCATGGTGAAGGCCGTCTGGAGCGACGGCAAGCTCATGGGCATCGCCGCCGTGGGACACGGCGTCTCCCATCTGATCACCGTCGCCCAGCTTCTGATCAAGGAAGGGTATACGACTGATCGACTGCATGAAATCATGTTTGCCCATCCCACGCTTGACGAAATCATTCCGGCGGCGCTGCGCGCGCCCCGTATCGCCGTCACTGCCGCCTGAACCCGCTTCGACGGCACAGAAGCGATCGCTCGCGTCACCATGCGCTAACGGCGTCTCTTTTGCCGAACGTCCGTAAGGCGGAAGACATCATGAGCATTCTCCGTGTGAAACACATTGCGTTTCACACCATACGACCTGTCGTTTCGCGAGAAAAATGCGTTTTTCCGCGAAACGACAGGTCGGGAGGCGCTGTGCCGCCGCCTCGCGTTCCGCCCATTTCAAGGGAACCTGCCGCAAAAGAAAAAAATATTTTTCTTGCATTTTCAGAAAAACAGACATAATTAAAAAAGTTCCCTTTGAGAGGCAGACCTTCCTGTTATCGGGATGCTTCCGGCGGCGATGCCGCCCTTGCCCGGGTTGCCGCCTCTCGTGACGCAGATCGTTTTCAGCATGAATCAGCTCTTTTTCTCCCTCCTCCCTCTCGCCGCCCACTGTCGCCATCGCTGCGCCCAGTGTCATATGTGGCGATCCGTGCGTTGTTCGGCAACGCGCCGTTCTTCCCGCCGGGGTCCCTAGCCCCGTCCTGCTTCCCTTTCTCGTAACGGTTCGGCACGCTCCCGAATCAGCTCGACTTCCCGCATTATTTCCTCATACCTGCGGAAATAGAGTCTTTTATCTTTGCAAAAGATACAAGGCTCAGGCGGCGGCTTGTCGTTCTGAAACGGCGCGGCGTGCGGGAATCTTTTATTCTGTTTCCGCCTTGCGCGGCAACGTTCTGTTTTTTTCTTTTTTTCAGGAGACATCATGTCCGCAGCTTTGTGGTTTCGTCGTTGCACGGGTTTCTGCATCGGTATGTGCTTTTCTTCCCTGGGTCTTGCTCTCATCACCAATACCAATATGGGCACAACGCCCATCACCAGCGTGCCTTATGCGCTGAATGCGCTGGCCCCGCTCAGTATCGGCGGGTATACGGTCATTGTCAGCGTCCTGTTCATCGGCGTGGAAAAGCTGATCCTCGGTAAACATTTCAGCCTTGCCAACATCCTGCAAATGCCCCCGGTCTTTTTGTTCGGCCTGTTCATCGACTTCTGGATGAACGTCACGGCCCAGGTGGGGCTGCTGCCCTACTGGGAACGCCTGGGCGTGCTGCTGTCGGGAATTGCGGTACTGGCCGCAGGCATCAACCTTCAGGTGGTGAGCAATGCCGTGGTCCTGCCCGGGGAAGGCATCGTGCTGGCGCTGGCCTTTCGGACGCGGCACAGCTTCGGCAACATCAAGACGCTTGTGGACACCGGTCTGGTGGCGTCCGCCGCGCTGGTAAGCTGGTTCGGACTCGGAACCGTCGTCGGCGTACGTGAAGGAACCCTGTTCTCCGCGCTGCTGACAGGCATCTTTGCCCGCATGCTCGGCTCAAGCGTCAGCAAGCTCGCGCCGATCTTCGCGGCTCCTGCCGAGGAAGACAAAACCGACGCCCCGCTGACGGAAGCCAAGCAAAAAAGCTAGATCTTGAAAGATAAAACACTCTAAAGCGTTTCACCTTTGAAAAAGGTGAAAACGCGAGGCGGCGGCACAGCGCCGCCCG
>CAJMRA010000131.1 GCA_905215675.1 uncultured bacterium
CCTCCCCCTGACCCCCACCCCTCCCCCAGCGCGCTTTATTCAGGAGGATGACGGGGAACGGAAACGCGCGGGACAAGGCCCGCATCGCCGTCCCCCGGCGGCACGTCATGATTATGGAAACCGCCGGGCATCGTTCTTTTTGGGGTGCTGAAATGTTTTTCCTTTTTCGGGCGGCGCTGTGCCGCCGCCTCGCGTTTCATCTTTTTCAAAGATAAAACGCTCTAATACCGTTCCGGCATATAATGCGGCGGCAGTTCCTCGCCCGCATCCGCCATGCCGCCTTTCAGCAGCTCCACCTGTCCGCGCAGGGCGCGCACCAGCTCCACGGCTTCGGCCAGTCGCTGTTCCACGGCATCCAGTTGCCGCTGTTGCGCCGTCAGGGCCGCATTCAGGGCCTCCAGCCGTTCTTCCTGAAAAAAGGTCAGTTCCTCCAGACGGATCAGACGATCTTCATGACCTTCCATGCTTCCTCCCGGCGGGGCCGGGCCCGCCCTTGCGCGGAACGCGCCCGAAATCCGGCATCAGAATGCGATGCTGGCGCAGACGTTCCGCGTCGCTGCGCGCCACGTAAACGGCTTCGCCCCGTTCGTTGCATCCGCTGTAGAACATGGCCGTCGCCATGGTGCCCGGCGTGGGTATGAAGCACTGCGTCTGCTGCGGGGCCCAGTGACGCGCCCCGAGCCAGCGCGCAAGCTGCCGCATATCGTCGTCCGTACAGCCGGGGAAGGCGCTCATCAGATAGGGGACCACGTACTGTTCGCGCCCCGCAAAACGGCTCAGACGCGTGAAATGCCCAAGAAAACGCTCAAAAACCTCCAGCGGCGGCTTGCGCATGGCGGCCAGTACGCCGGGCGCGCAATGCTCCGGCGCAAGCTTGAGCTGCCCGCCGGTGAACTCCTCCGCATAGGCGGCCAGCGCTTCCGGCTCCCGCAGCGCCATATCCGCGCGTACGCCGCTGGCCACGCGCACATGCCCCACGCCCGGAACGGCGGCCACGGCGCGCAGCAGGGTCACGTACGGCCCCTGCGGCGTCTCGAAATGCCGGCAGACCGACGGATAGCAACAGGACGAGCGGCGACAGGGCGACGCGCTTTCCGTACCGTCCGGCAGGCGTTGCGCGTTTTCATCCAGCGCGCAGCGGCCGTTCCACATGTTGGCCGTGGGACCGCCCACATCGGAAATGGCAACGCCCCTGCCGCGCCGCCCGCGCATGGACGCCGCAAGACGGGCCGCTTCCTCCACGATGGACGCCTGCGATCGCGAACTCAGACGCCGCCCCTGATGCAGGGCCAGCGAACAGAAGGAACAGCCGCCGCCGCATCCCCGGTGCGCGGTGATGCTGGTACGCAGCATTTCCTCGGCGGGCACGGCCTCCGTATAGGAGGGATGTGCCGTCCGCCGGAAGGGCAGCGCATAGAGCGCGTCCATTTCTTCCGTGGTCAGGATGGCGGCGGGCGGGGCCATCACCAGCAGCCGATCGTCCACCGGCTGCACGGCCCAGGCGTCCCGCCGGTGAACATGCAGCTCCACATCGCGCGTCAGGGTCAGAAGCGCTTTCGGCTCCGCCAGCAGTTCCGCATGCGAAGGCAGAACCATGCAGGGACGCCGTTCCCAGCCGCACGGCACAAAACGCGGGCGCGGCGTCGGCGACGCTTCGTCGGCCCTGTCCAGCCAGACCGTCCCGGGAATGCCGCGCCAGTCCTCGCCCCTGTCCAGACGCTGGGCCAGTTCCAGCACGGCGCGTTCGCCCATGCCGTAAATCAGGAGATCGGCCTTGGCGTCCAGCAGCAGCGGTCGCCGCAGGCTGTCCGTCCAGAAATCATAATGCGTCACCCGGCGCGTGCTGGCTTCAATGCCGCCCAGGGCCAGCGGCAGGCCGGGGAAGGCGCGCCGCACCAGATTGGCGTATACGATGCAGGCCCTGTTGGGCCGGGCTCCCGCGCGTCCGCCCGGCGTGTAGGCGTCGTCATGCCGCTTCTTGCGAAAGGCCGTATAGTGGGCCAGCAGGGAATCCACGGCCCCGGCGCTCACACCGGCAAACAGGCGCGGACGGCCCATGCGGGCCACATCCTCCGTCGTGTCCCAGCGCGGCTGCGCCGCCAGCCCCACCCGGAAACCGTGCGCCGTCAGCCATCGCCCCAGCAGCACCGCGCCGAACGACGGGTGATCCACGTAGGCGTCGCCGTTGATCAGCAGCACGTCCAGCTCGTCCCAGCCCAGCGCCTCCATTTCCTCCCGGGTCATGGGCAGGAAATCCGGCTGCGGCGCGCCCCAGGCCGCCGGACGGAGGACGCGCGCGGCAGGCTCGCCGGATCGGACGCGCGCGCCGCGCCCATGGGCGGACGGCGCGCGTTTCCTTTCCGTCCGATCCGGACGCCGGGCATCGGTTCCGCGCCGCGCGTCGCCGTCGAAGGCCGGACGCGCGGGCGCGGGAAAGAAAGAAGTTTTCCGGCTCACGAAGGGAACCTACTTGCTGGACGGAGGCGTCACCAGCGGCAAACCGCCGGGCGCGGCGGAATTCCCCGCCGGAGGCATGCCGCCCCGCGGGCCTCCGGCCTTGCCCATGGCATGCTGCCGCATGAAGTCCGCCCATTCCTCATGGCTGATACCGCCGTTGCCGTCGGCATCAATGGTCTTGAAGGCCGCATCCGTCATGTTGGGAAAGGCCTTTTTGAATTCTTCCTGACTGAGGCTGCCGTTCTTGTCGGTATCCATGGCGTCAAACCGGCTGCCGCCGCCCGCGCCCCCGCCCATGCCGGGCATGGCGGGCGCATCCTGCGCTCCCAGAACAAGCAGCGCGACCGCTGCCGCCAGCATCAACTTGTGCATAGACTATCTCCTTGTCCCGCATCGCCTGCGGGGAAAATGCCTTTTTCAAAGGCAAAACGCTCTAATCTTCCAGACGACCGGCGCGCAAGCCGTCGATGAAAAGGCGCAGATTGTCCGGCTCTCCGGCCTTGTGATCATCCGGGTACAGCAGCGCCGACATGTAGAACACCGAACCGATGCGCAGGGAATTGCGGGCGCTGTTGGAAAAACGATGCAGGGCATGCGTTGCCGCGTCGCGCAGCGCGGGGTCCTCCACGGCCGCCACCAGCGCGGCCGCATCATGATCCATGGCCGCCAGCAGCGTCGCCTTTTCCTTCATGGCGGCGTTATAGGCGTCGATCTTTCCGGCATCCAGTTCGGCCAGGGCGCGCCGCTCCGCAGTCATCACCGCCGTATAGCGCTGTTCCATCCATTCGATAAATGCTTGCGTTCCTGTCATGGCTCCGCTCCTGAATCCGCCCCCGGCAGGCCGGAAGGCATTACAGAGAAAAAAGGGGAGGGCATGCGCGCCTCCCCTGTCCGTCTCCCGGAGGAAACCCGAGGAAGGTTTCCCCGAAAAACAACCGTTACGTCGATGTTTCCGGACTCAAACGCCCATGAGCAATTTCAGTTTGAAATGCTTCGCATTGCAAACCAGACGGCCTGTCGTTTCGCGGAAAAACGCGGTTTTTCCGCTCACTTCGGGCAGGGCGGCGCTGTGCCGCCGCCTCGCGTTTCACCTTTTTCAAAGGCGGAACGCGCTAATCCCAGTGGCGGCGATCCTCGATGGGCCGGATCTGCGGCGGCAGACTGCCGGGCGTGAGGACCTTGAGTTCCGGACGCAGCTTGATCTTTTCGCGGAACTGATGCAGCAGCTCGTCCTCGCGCTTGAAGCCGCTGGCCTCGACAAACAGGGTCATTTCGTCGATGCCGCCGGGGTTGGTGACTTCGATCTGCCACCGCTTGATTTCCTCGAAGCGGCTCATGACCTGCTCCACCTGATGCGGATAGACGAACATGCCCTTGATGCGCGCAGTGGTGTCCACGCGACCGACGATGTTCCCCAGACGGGGGCTTGTGCGGCCGCAGGCGCAGGGGCTGCGATCGATATAGGACAGATCGCCCGTGGCCAGACGGATCAGCGGATAGGTCTTGTTGAAAGCCGTCACCACGATTTCGCCCACTTCGCCGTCCTTGAGCGGAATGCCCGTATCGGGGTGGCAGATTTCCACATAGCAGCGGTTGGCAATATGCAGGCCGGTCTTGTGGAAGCATTCGTAGCCGATACAGCCCACGTCCGCCGTGCCGTAGCCCTGCCGCATGAGCAGGTCGTACTTCTTTTCCATCTGCGAGCGCATCTTTTCGGACAGACGCTCGCCGGTGACGAAGGCCACTTCAAGGAACAGGTCCTTGCGCAGGTTGAGGCCCTTTTCCTCGGCCTTCTGGGCAAGGTGCATCAGGAAGCTGGGCGTGCCCACATAGCCGGAAACGCGCAGCTTCTGGATGATGTCAAGCTGTGTGGCGGCATCGCTGGGACCGGCGGGGATGACAGCGCAGTTGAGATTGCGCAGCGGTTCCTCGAACATGAGGCCCGCGGGCGTCAGCTGATAATTGAACGTGTTCTGCACCACGTCGCCGGGGCGGAATCCCACGGAATAGAAGGCTTCCGTATAGCCCCAGTAGTCTTCCCCGTGATCTTCGGGATCGAAAATGGGACCGGGCGACAGAAAGACGCGCTTGAGGTCGCCGATGTCCTTGGTCAGCAGACCGCCCAGACGCGGCCCCATGGACTGAAGGAAAATAAGCTCCTTCTTCTTGAGAATGGGAATATGCTTGATGTCCGACAGGGTCTTGAATTTTTCGACATTGAACTGGGCGCGATCAAAGCGCTTCTTCACATCTTCGGAATAGCGATAGGCATAGGACAGGAGATCCTTCAGCTGAATAAGGCAGTACTGACGGCGCTCGCTCTCATCAAGCACTTCCTTGCGGCTGTAGATCCCTTCGGTGCGATCTTTACGGGTCATGCGCATCACCTTGGCAGATTTTTTCAGGTAATTTCCATTGTTAGACAATTGTCAAGATTTTTGCAAGAACTTTTTTAAAAAATATGCAATCTCAATATGTTACAACTTCATGCGCCCGCAGCGCCCCCGGACTTTTCCTGTCTTTCCGCGGGAGACGGAACGGAAGCCGCCCCGCCCCGCAGCAGCACGCGCCGCCGCAGGCCGTCGTACACCGGTTCCACACCCAGACGCGACGCCGTGAACGCCGCAATCCAGGCCGTCAGCACCACCAGCGGCGCAAGGGCGT
Organism: uncultured bacterium; assembly: GCA_905215675.1. Lineage (GTDB taxonomy): Bacteria > Desulfobacterota > Desulfovibrionia > Desulfovibrionales > Desulfovibrionaceae > Desulfovibrio. The sequence continues at coordinate 5,122 of CAJMRA010000131.1, forward strand.
GGCATCCGGCCATTTCCACCACCAGCGCCGCCCCCGTCAGCGGCGCGCGCACCGTGGCCGCAAAGAGCCCCGCCATGCCCAGCACCAGCAGGGTCGGCGTCTGCCCGGGGGCCAGCAGCCCGCAGGCAATCAGCGGCGACGCGCAGCAGGCCCCGGCCATGCCGCCCGCCGCCAGCATGGGCATCAGCAGCCCGCCGGAAATGCCCGATGCAAAACTGACGCAGGAAAAGGCAATCTTCGCCAGCAGCAGCAACAGCAGGAGCCACAGCGGCCGCAGGCCGTCCTGAAAATCCATGACGCCAAGCCCCGTGCCTCCCACAATCTCCGGGAACACATAAAGCAGCAGCCCGGACAGCAGAAAAGGAAAGAGGGAACGCACAAGCGGCGGCAGGCCGGACAGGGAATCCTCCCACAGCGTCAGCCCCAGCAGCCCCCGGTTGTAGCCCGCGCCCAGCACGGCCGAAAACAGGCCCACCGGCACGACGATCCAGGCCTGCGTCCAGTCCAGCCACGGGACATCAGCAAAGGGAAACACCAGACCGAAACCGAAGCAGAAAGACACCACCAGCCAGGCCGCCCCGGCCGCCGTCGCCACAAAGAGCAGCAAGGGCAGCGTCAGCGGCGCCCGCATTTCCTCAAAGGCGAAACACAACCCCGCCAGCGGCGCGCCGAACGCCGCCGTCAGCCCCGCCACGGCGCCGCCCACAAGATGACGCGGCAAATTCACCTCGTCGGCATCATGAAACACGCGCCCGACGCCCATGCCCACGGCCGCGCCCATCTGGATGGAAGGCCCCTCGCGCCCCAGGGACAAGCCCGCCCAGAGCGCCGCCAGCGTGCCCGCAAACTTGCACCAGAGCACGCGCGCCCAGCGCATGGGGGGCAAACGTCCCATGACCATCAATTCCACCTGGGGAATGCCGCTGCCGCTGATCAGCGGTTCATGCCGCACCAGCGCATGCGCCAGCAGCCCGAGCCCCAGCAGCCCCCCGGCAAGACACGCCGCCGCCTCCACGGACATCATGTCCGCGGAGCGCAGCAACCGGCCGGACCATGTCAGCAGGATGTCATACAGCAGGCGAAACGCGCCGATGACGCCGCCGGCAATGGCGCCCGTCGTCAGGGCCTGCGCCAGCAGACGCCCCGCGCCCAGACGCCCCAGAGCCTGCGCGTCCCGCAACAGCGGCGGCAGAAAATGACGAAAATCCATCCATTCCCCCCACAAAAAATTTTCGGCAGCATTTCCCGAGCGCCGCCGAATGTCAAATCCCCCGTGCCGCCCGGCCCTCATTCCGTCCTGGCACAGGCGTTTCTTCCAGATAAACAAAGAGGTTACAGGCAGGCAAACAAAAAAATACTTCTTTTTGACAGAAAGAACTTGCCAAACAGGGGCAAAACGCATAGAACGACTCTTGCCGTGACGTCCGAAAGGACCGTGGGCCGAGGTAGCTCAGTTGGTAGAGCAGGGGACTGAAAATCCCCGTGTCGGCAGTTCAATTCTGTCCCTCGGCACCAGATTTCAAGAGCTTCCCATGCGGCGGCTCCTTGCATATACGTCTTTCCGCGTTGCCCCACGGCGCGCACGGGCCGAGGTAGCTCAGTTGGTAGAGCAGGGGACTGAAAATCCCCGTGTCGGCAGTTCAATTCTGTCCCTCGGCACCACAAATTCCGGGCTTGCAGCTTGCTGCAAGCCCTTTTTTTGTCCCCGGCCGCCGGATCTGCGGCAATTTCATCAAGAAAATCAGAAGGTGAAACGCTCTAGAGCAATTTCAGTTTGAAACGCTGCGCGTTTCAAACCAT
>CAJMRA010000132.1 GCA_905215675.1 uncultured bacterium
GCGCAGCCCTCCACCCCCCCCCCCACGCGCGCCTGCCCCCCGCCGGGGAGGCGACCTGCCGCCCGTGCCGGGCAAAAGCAGCGATTCAGGGAAGAAGAAAAGAAAAGAAAAGAAAAAAAGAAAATACGAAAGGAAGGAAGAAAGAAAGATAGATAGATAGATAGAAGGAAGCGGCGACCTGTCGCCCGCGCCGGGCAATAACAGCGATTCTGGGAAGAAAAAAAAGAAAAAAAGCGCCCGTACCGGACAACAGCGCCCGTTCAGGGAAGAAAATCCATAATAAAAAAAACGGACGACCCGCCGAAAACCATGTTCCGACGGGTCGTCCTGTCTCAGGAAGGATGGGGAAGAACCCCGGGGGCCTACTTGGCGGGCTTGCCGGCCGCGGGCGCAGCCTGGGAGGAGGGCTTGTCCGCAGAGGTCTTGCCCGTTGCGGGAGCGGGCTTTTCAGCCGCGGGGGCCGCCTTGTCCGCAGCGGGAGCGGCGGGCTTTTCGGCGGCGGGAGCGGCGTCGTCCTGCTCCAGAGGAATAAAGGTCATCTTCTGCTTGTTGACTTCCGCCAGAACGGCGTCGGTCACGTCCACCTTGGCATCGAAGGACGCGACCACCTCGCGGCTGATGATCACCTGATAGCCGTGAGCCGCGCGGTATTCGCCGAGGACCTTCTGCAACATATCATAAAGCTGCCCGGCGACGTTCTGCTGTTCCTTGCCCATACGGGTCTGGAAGGTCATATAGGACATTTGCAGTTCGCGCTGGGCGTCTTCGTCCTTGTCGTTCTTTTCGAGGCGTTCCTGAATGGCGTTCAATTTGTTCTGCATATCGCTCTGGAGCCCTTCAAGGAAGGCCATGCCGGCCTTGCCGGGCTCGCTTTCCGTAAGCAGACGGCTCATATCGACCACGGCCACGGCGGGTTTGCCGGGCTCGGTCTGCTGGCACCCTGCAAAGGCAAGGGCAAAGAGAAGCAGCAACGGCAGAGCGACGAAACGAATGCGCATGAATAATCTCCTGTAACGTGATCGGGGAGGCGGATACGGTTGAAACACGGCCTATGCCGGAAATCGAGGCATATCCCGTTTTCAAAAATCTCTCAAGTTTTTTTAGCCTTTCTCGCCGCAAAGGACAAGACGGAGACGGAAGAAGATCGCCGCCGGAATGCGGCCGGGAAAAAATTCCGTTATTCCGGGGGGGCGCGGCGCGTTGCGCTCGCGCGGCGTTGTGCGTAACGTGGCATGCCGCCGGGGAACGGGGCGGCCGTTGAAAAAGAAAAAACGCGAGGCGGGGCGGCCTCGCGTTTTATCCTTATTCAGGGGCAGGATGCTCTAGAGCAACTTCAGTTTGAAACGCTGCGCGTTTCAAACCATACGGCCTGTCGTTTTGCGGAAAAAGCGCGGTTTTTCCGCTCACTTCGGGCCGGGCGGGCTGTGCCGCCGCCTCGCGTTTCACCTTTTTCAAAGGTGAAACGCTCTAACGCCGGAATCCCTCGGCGTAGGCCTGTCGGTAGTGCTGGACCTTGGCGACGTAGAAGCGCGTTTCGCGCACGGGCAGATCCGTGGTCAGCACGCGATAGAGTTCGTCGCCGGAGAGGGCGTTGATGGCGTCCACGGCTTCCTGCCGCGACTTGCCGAAGAAACGGAGCAGACGATTGGGGCCCATGTTGTAGGCGGCCAGCATGCAGAGTTCGCGGGAATAGCGATCCCGCACGCCGCCGAAATAGCGGGTGAGCAGAATATGAATGTAGGCGGTGCCGTAGCGGATATTGATATCCGGCCGACTGAGTTCGTCAAAGGAGATATCGCCCTTGCTGCCGTAGAGGAAGCGGTGAATCTCGTCTCCGGCGGTGGTGGGCAGAAGCTGCATGAGGCCCATGGCCGACCGCTGACTGACAAGATCGATGGAGAAGGTGCTTTCGCTGTGAATGATGGCAAGGACAAGATCGGGGCTCAGATTGTAGCGACGCGCGCAGTCCTCCACCAGCGTGCGGAAGCGGGAGGCGTGGGCCAGCAGCGGCCCGCCGGTAAAGAGCGGCAGCGGCATCAGATCGTCGAAATCAAGTTCGCCCACGCGGGGACCGGGCAGGGAATATCCCTCCAGCAGGGCCTGCGCGCCCTGCCAGCGCAGGGGACGGCCGCGCATGTCCAGCGCCTCGCCGTAGCGGACGGGCTGCCCGGCCACGAGGGCGGGCACGGTCATGCCGTCCATGCTGACCAGCGGCGCAAGGGAGGGCTCGGGCGCGACGGTTCCGGCAAAGCGCAGGGAGGCCGCGCCCAGTTCAAGACGCACGCCGCGGTCGTCGAAGCTGACGACGGCGTCGGCGGTCGCGGGAACCTTGCCGGGCGCGCGCACGGTCCGCACGGCGTCGCGGCGCACGGCCCAGACCCGCACGCCGTCTCCCATGCGTTCAATGGGTCGGGGCATGTCTTCCGGCCCGGCGACGGCCACGTACTGCCCGGCGCGGCGACGCAATGAAACAAAATCTTCCTGGGGGGGCACAAAACCGGCCAGCAGCCCCACAGCCGCCGAGGCGCACGCCAGCGCGGCTCCCGCCACGACAAGAGTTCGGCGCTTCATAATCGTTTCCTCATTTCTGTTTGGTCAAAAATCTGCAAAAAACATACCTGCTCCGATTTTTCCTGTATTTTCGGGATACGCCGCCGCCGGAGATGACGGGAGGCCCGTCCGGCTGGGCCGCGCGCCGTGTCGGCGTCAAAATGCGGACGCCATGTTTCCCTACCCCCCTTGACCTGTCGCCGGAGAGGGTCTAGCCTTGCAGTTGCGACGCCTGTTTCTTTCAACTGCCCGTCGCCATAACGAAAAGAAGGCTTTTTTCCGTGTCCCACACCAAGACGACCTGTACCCGCGAAGATATCGCCCAGCTTCTGAAACACGCGCCCCCGGAAATGCGTCAGGCGGTCTACGCGCTCTTTCTGTCCGCCAAGAAATCGCTCGACCTCGGCTATCATCCCGAAGTGCGCGCCACGCCCATCAAGGGCTGGCGCTGCCTGCTGCAACTGCTGGCGTCGGTGGCCTCCATGCAGACGGAGACCGAGGCCCTGCTGCGCGTGACCAGCGATCTGGTGGCCATTGCGGATCACATGGCCGTTCCTTCCGAGGTGCTGCGTCAGAGCGCGGAAATTCTGGTGCATGCGCTGCACGCCGATCTGTATGTCTGCCGCATGCGCAGCGAGGATGGGGAATGGGTGGTGCAGGCCGCCGCCCGCGCCGACGGGGCCGCCATACCCATTGTCGCGCCCATGATGGAAGAAAGCCTGATCCGCCACCCCGTCATGCGCGTCATTCAGGAAGGGCACGGCCGCTATGTGGTATCCAACGATCTGCACGGGCTGGAGCGCGGCGGCGAGGCGTTCGACTGCGTCATCTACAAGTCCGGCTATCGTTCGCGGCTGGCCTTCATCCTGCGCGACCGCTTCGACCGGCCCGCGTTCGGTCTGGTGCTGCTCTATACGGAACGCGACTACGGCTTTGACGGCTATGACGCGCGTTTCCTTTCCAAGTGCGCCCGCATTCTCTCGCTGACGGTGGGGCGGCGGCTGGCCGTGGCCCGCGACACGCTGGAAAAGGCCGCCGGAGCCATGGCCCACTACGGCAACAACGCGCTGAACATCATGCGCAATCAGGCCGAATACTGCGGCGAGCTGGTGGAGGACATCGACGCCAACCATGCCCGCGCCCTGCGCCTGTGCCGCGAGCTGCTCGGCGAATTCCCCGACGACTCGCGCGGCAAGCGGCTGGCTCTCGAGCTGGAGAGCGTCCTTGCGCGCACGGACCTTACCGAGCTGGCCGGACATCTCGGCGGCGTGCTGGAGGGCAATCGCCGCATGACGCGCATCATCAAATCCCTGAAAAAGTCCGTGGATCGCCCGCGGCTCATGCGCTATGCCCTCGGACAGGACGTTCTGGAACTGGAAGACGGCAGCCAGCAGCAGGACGCCTCCCGGCGCTGATCCCGCCGCCCCGCCCTCCCCGACCGGATCGCGGGGGCCGCGAAACCGCCCAACGTCTTCCCCGTGATACCATGATCGCACGCCTCTTTCCCTTTCTGCATGACTTTTCCGATTACAGCTTCCGCGATTTCAAGGGAGATTTCCTTGCCGCCCTCACCCTGACGCCCATGGCCGCGCCGCTGGCCATGGCCTATGCCGTCATTGCGGGAGTTGCGCCGCAGTACGGCATCTATACCTGCATGCTGCCCGTCATCGTGGCGGCCCTCTGGGGGTCGTCGCGCTTTCTTGCCGCCGGGCCCACCAACGCCACCTCGCTTGTCCTCTTTTCCGTCCTCGGAACGGTCACCGTGGCGGGCGCGCCCCTGGCGCAGCTGCCCGAGGAAGTGCGCATGAGCGTCATCTTCGGGATTTCCCTGTTCTGCGGGCTGATTCAGGTGTGCATGGGCCTCATGCGTCTGGGCGAGATAGCCAACTACATTTCCCATTCCGTCATGACGGCCTTCGGCGCAAGCATGGCGCTCCTGATCGCCTCGGGACAGCTCACCACCGTTCTCGGCATTGCTCCGCCCCAGACCAGCGGCTTTTTCTTTCAGGTGGCCAACGCCGCCGCGCGGCTGGCGGAACTGGCCGTCAATCCGTGGTGCCTGCTCCCGGCCGTCCTGACCATTGTTCTCACGCTCTGGTTGCAGAACATCTCGCGCATGTTTCCGGCCACGCTCGCCGCGCTGGCGCTGGCGGGCATCGTCGCCGACATCTTCGATCTTGCGGGACGCGGCGTTCCCATGATTGCCGAGATTCCCGACATCGTGCCGCCCCTGTCCCTGCCGCCCGCCTTCGACTTTGAACTGGTGCGGGAGCTATTCTCCCCGGCGCTGGCCCTCGCCATTCTGGGCGGCGTCCAGTCGCTGGCCCTCGGCAAGCAGCTTGCGGGCGTGCGCAACGACGTCTTTGACGGCAGCCGCGAACTTGTGGCGCAGGGCCTCGGCAACATGGCCGCGGGCTTTACGTCGGGCCTGCCCGGCTGCGGCTCCTTCACCCGCAGCGCGCCCCTTATCGCCCTCGGCGCGCGTACCCGGCTGGCCGCCGTCTTTTCCGGCATCCTGACGCTGCCCCTGCTCTACCTGCTCGCCCCGCTCATCTCGCACGTGCCCATGTCCGCCCTCGGCGGCGTGCTCATGCTCATTGCCGTGCAGACCCTCAAGCCCGCAGACATCCGCTTCTGCCTCGTGGCCACGCGCACGGACCGCATCGTCTTTCTTGCCACCTTCTTTGCCACACTGACCCTCGACCTGACGCAGGCCGTTCTGCTCGGCGTCATCCTGTCCCTGACCCTGTTCATCTACAAGGCCGCGCATCCCCGGCTGCGCAGACTGTCGTCCTCCGATCCGCTCCTGCGCCCCATGCCGCGGGACATGCCCCCCGGGCTCGCCGTCTACATTATTGAAGGCACGCTCTTTTTCGGGGCCATTCACGAGCTGGAACGCTGCCTGCATTCCGTGGAGGAAACGCCGCCGCGCGTCCTCATTCTTCATCTTTCCCGCGTGTTCTGGCTCGACGCCTCGGGAGCCCACGCCCTCGAACAGTTCATCGAACGCTGTCATGCCCACAGCGTGCCCGTGATTCTCGTCTGCGGCTGTCCGCAGGTACGCGACATCCTGCGCCGGACGGGCCTGCTCGACTACCTCGGCGGCGGCTTTGCCGCCGATACCCTGTATGAGGCCCTCGACTTCGCCCGGTCCCTCCTCCAGCGCATTTCCTGCCAGAACGACCGCTGCTATTTCCGCAACGCGCCGCCCGCCGAAACCTCCAGCCCCGCCCCCGGAAGCCCCGACGCATGACCGCCGCATTCGCCATTCCTCCCTGTCCCGGTCCCGTACCCGACGCCCTCCCCCTTGCCGCCGACGCCCCCTGGCTCGCGCCGCTGGCGGGCTACAGCGATCTCCCCTTCCGCCTGCTCTGCCGCCGCTACGGCGCGGCCGTCTGCGTGACGGAAATGGTCAGCGCCAAGGGCCTTGTCTACGGCAGTCCCGGCACCGGCGATCTGCTCCGCAGCCTGCCCGAGGATCAGCCGCTCGTGGTGCAGCTCTTCGGCGCGGAAGCCTCCTTTCTGGGACGCGCCGCCGCCCTCCTGCGCGACGCCGGTTACGGCTGGTTCGATCTCAACATGGGCTGTTCCGTTCACAAGGTCGTCAAGCAGGGCGCAGGCGCGGCCATGCTCCGCGACCCGGAAAACGCCCTCGATGCGGCCCGCGCCCTCATCGCCGCGGCCGGGCCCGGTCGCGTGGGCTTCAAGCTCCGCCTCGGCTTTGACGAATCCCATCGCGTCTGCAACGATCTCGCCCTCCGTCTTCAGGACCTCGGCGCGGGCTGGATAACCCTCCACCCCCGCACCGCCCGGCAGGGCTTCGGCGGCGTCGCCGATCACGAGGCCGTCGCCGAACTCGTCCGCACGCTTTCCATCCCCGTCATTGCCAGCGGCGACCTCTTCTCCGCCCGCGACGGCATCGCCTGCATCCGCGCAACCGGCGCGCATACCGTCATGTACGCCCGCGGCGCGCTCCAGAATCCGGCCATCTTCCGGGATCACGCCGAACTGCTGGCTGGACGCGACCCCGCTCCCGCCGATCCCGCCCGCCTTGCCGCCCTCATCGCCCGCCACATGGCCCTGCTTCGCCGCTTTGCCTCCCCCGAACACCCCGACGCCGCCGTGTGGAAAATGCGCTCCGTCGTCCCCCGCTACGTCAAACACCTCCCCGGAGCCAAGGCCCTCCGGCTGGCCCTCTGCCGCTGCCACACCTGGGACGACGTCCACGCCGCCCTGACACAGGCCCTCGGCCCCCTGCCCGCCGATGTCGAGGAGTGAACGTTGCGCGGCCTGTTTTTTTGGGGAGAAGGGAGCCCCCTCAGCTCGCGCGTGAGGTGGTTCCCATCCCCC
>CAJMRA010000133.1 GCA_905215675.1 uncultured bacterium
GGCTGGGGGGAAGGAAACCCCCTTGCGCGCTAGCCAAGGGGGTTTCCTTCCCCCCAGAAGAACGATTTAGTGCTAACTCGCCCTAGTGGCCTGTAATGCCGTATTTTTTCAGCTTGTACTGGAGCAGGCTCTTGGAGATGCCGAGGTATTCCGCGGCCTTGACCTGCACGAGGTCGGCGCGGACAAGGGCGCGGCGGATGAGGGCGGCCTCGATTTTTTCCAGCGTGTCCGCAAGATCGAGCTGGACGGGCAGGAGGTCCACGGCGCTTTTGAACTGGGAATCCTCGTCGCGGATTTCCGCGGGCAGATCGTCCACGTTGATGACGTTGCCGGGCACGAGTACCATGCAGGATTCCACCACGTTTTCCAGCTGTCGGATATTGCCGGGCCATTCATAGCCGGTCAGGTAGTTGAGCGCCTCGGTGCTGAAGGTCTTGGGGGGCATGTTGTTTTCCGCCGTGACCTTTTCCATGAAGTGGGCCACGAGCGAGGGAATGTCCTCGCGGCGTTCGCGCAGGGCGGGCAGGGGAATCTGCACCACGTTGAGGCGGTAATAGAGATCGTCGCGGAAGGCGCCCTTTTCCACCAGCTCGGCAAGATCCTTGTTGGTGGCGGCCACCACGCGGATATCGACCTCTATTTCCGCGCCGCCGCCCACGCGCTCGAATTTGCGCTCCTGAAGCACGCGCAGCAGCTTGACCTGCAGTTCGGGCGTCAGCTCGGCTATTTCGTCGAGAAAGAGCGTTCCGCCGTCGGCCTGCTCGAAGCGGCCGCGCCGCATGGCCACGGCGCCGGTAAAGCTGCCCTTTTCATGACCGAAGAGCTCGCTTTCGAGCACGCCGGGGTTGAGGGCCATGCAGTTCACGGAGATGAAGGGCTTGTCCTTGCGCGGGCTGGAGTAGTGAATGGCGCGGGCCACCAGTTCCTTGCCGGTGCCGGACTCGCCGGAAATGAGGACCGTGGCGCGGCTGGGCGCGGCGCGTTCCACCATGGCAAGCACGGTGCGGATGGCGTGGCTGCGTCCCACGATCTTGTGGACGCCGTAGCGCTCCTCCATGGATTCCTGCAACAGGCGATACTGCCGGTGGGCCCGCGCCAGCTCCGTGGCGTTATGGACGGAAAGCAGCAGCTCGTCGTTGGAGAAGGGTTTGGTGATATAGTCGAACGCGCCGTATTTCATGGCTTCCACGGCGCTTTCGATGGAGCCGAAAGCCGTCATGATCAGCACGGGAATATGGGGCCAGTTCTTCTTGACCTGTTGCAGCACTTCGCGGCCGCTGACCTTGGGCATCTTCATGTCGGTCACGACCACGTCGACCTCGCTTTCATTGAGAAAGGCAAGGGCGGTTTCGGGATCGTTGAGGGCGGTGACGGTATAGCCTTCGTCTTCCAGCAGGGTCTGGAGAACCAGCAGGTAATTTTTTTCGTCGTCGATAATCAGGATATGCGATTGTTCGCTCATGGCGGCTCCGACTGGGCTGTGCGGCGGCGCGCGGCGCGGGCTGCCGTCTGGTCGTCCGGTTTGTTCCGCTGCGCCGGGGCTGATCCCGGTCCGCGCGCCCTTTTCCCGGGGGGACGCGGCCGGGAAAGGGGAGAGAATGCGGAGGCGTTCCGGCTCGGAGGCCGGAGGGCTTCCCGATACCTATTTTTCGTCCGTTCCGGCGTCTTCCGATTCCGGCGCGGACGCGTCGCCGTCGGCGGCAGGCAGGTCCAAGCGGACAATGGCGCCGCCTTCCGGGGCGTTGGCCAGCTCGATGCGCCCGCCGTGGCTGGTGATAATGGAATTGACGATGGGCAGGCCCAGGCCCGTACCGCCGTCCTTGGTCGTAAAGAAGGGATCGAGCAGGCTGGGCAGAAGCGCGGGATCGATGCCCGGCCCGGAGTCGCGCACGGCGATATGTATGCCGTCGTCGTCCTGCCAGGCATTGATGTAGAGAATGCCCGGCCCGTCCAGCGCCTGCTGGCCGTTGATCAGGATATTGTACAGGGCGCGATAGAGAAGGTCCTTGTCGCCGCGAACCCAAAGGGGCGTTTTTTCGGCCATGATGGGCGTCGGCCAGGGGGAGGAGCCGGGGGCGTCGCCGCGTTCGATGGCCACGGAAACGCGCTTCATTTCGCCTTCAAGAAAGGCCAGCACCTGATCCAGCACCAGCTGCACGTCCACAAGGTCCTGCCGCGGCTTGCGGGGACGGGCGTAATCAAGAAAGTCGTTGACGGTCTGCGACAGGCGCACGGCCTCGTCATAAATGGCGTCGAGGATGCGGCGCGTGCCGGTGTCGGTCTTGTCGGCGCGGCGCTGGAGCAGTTCGGCGCTGGAGCGGATGATGCCGAGCGGATTGCGGATTTCATGGGCGATGCTGGCGACCACCCGCCCCATGCTGACGAGCTTTTCATTGCTGTGCAGCTCGTTTTCCAGCAGGCGGTTTTTTTGCATGCGCTCGGCCAGCACGCGTTCCGAACGCTGGATGAGCATGAGCAGCAGGCCGAACATGATGACGGACGACAGCAGGCACATGACGATGATGATTCCCTGAAAGGCCAGCACCTGTTCATAGTCGCCGGTGATGTCCTGCGTCAGTTCCAGCGCGCCCATGATGGGCGGGTCCTGCCCCGGGCGCAGGGGTTCCCCGCGCAGCGGGTAGAGGACGCGCAGCACGAAGGTCCCGGGCTGGAGCGGGAGATGGAAGGGCGTCTGCCAGTCGGGGATGGCCGCGATGATTTCGGGTTTGGCGGCGTGTCCGCGCAGCACCTCCTCCACATTGGCCGGAGCAAGGCCGGGCCGTCCGATCTCGGCCTTGTCCGTGGAATAGGCGACGACGCGCGAAAAGTCGTATATCCGCAGGCGCTGGACGGAAAGTCCGTGAATGACGGACACCACCACTTCATCCAGACGCCGGTACTGCGTGGTCTGGCGCAGGGCTATACGCCCGTAGGCCAGCAGCGTGGGCAGGGCGAAGCGCTGATATATCTGGTGGTTGAGGTTTTGCGCCAGCAGATGGGCGAAGTCTTCCTGCCGCGTCAGCAGCGTCTGCCGCGCCGAGTTGGAGATGAAGAAGGACAGCCCCAGGCTTGTGAGCAGGATGACCACAAAGGAGAGCCATGAGAGCGTGCGCGCATAGCTGAGGGGCAGATCCTTCTCCGGGGTCGGAGCGGCAGACGGCGTGACGGCGGACATGGATCAGAAGCTCTGTTCGTCGCGGGCGCGGGAAAGGAACGAGGCCAGGGCCGCGCTTTCCTCGCCATAGCCGGGAGCGCCGAGACGGGCGTTGGCAAGGCGCTTGCCCAGTTCCACGGCGGGCTGATCCAGCGGATTGATATTCATGAGCCAGCCGGTGAGCAGGGTCGCGGCTTCCAGCAGGACCATCATGGCCCCGGCGGCGCGGGGACCGGTATTTTCCATATGCAGGTTCACCAGCGGCACCTGGCTGCTTCCCAGCGCCATACGCGTGCCGAGCGCTTCGGCCGTCAGCAGATCGCCGAAGGGTTTGCCGCGCAGCCAGGCCCATTTTTCGGGCAGGTCGTCGGGAAGGTTGCGCCCGGGGCCGTCGTCGGCGCAGGTCAGGAAGAGGCAGCCCTTGTCGCGCCGGCCGTCCAGAAACATCTGATTGACGGAATGCTGATCCGTGACGCCGACGGCGGGAACGGGTTGCAGGCCCTTGCCGCCCTTGCCGAGGCTTTCGGCCCAGAGCTGCGCGAACCAGGGGCCGTATGTGGCCCAGAGGGGAATGTAGCAGAAGAAAATCAGCTGATTGTAGTCGGCGGCTTCCAGCGCGTTGGCCCAGCAGGCGAGACGGAAGGCCGGGTGTTCCGCCAGCGGCACGCTGCCGTCCGTCAGCGGCCGGGCGACGTCCGCCGCTCCGTCAAGCATGGCTTCCCAGTCGATGCCGAGGAAGGCGGCGGGCAGCAGGCCGACGGCGGACAGGGCGGAATAACGGCCGCCGAGATGGTCCGGCACTTCCAGGGAATCCAGTCCGTGCTGCTGGGCCTCTTCCCGCAGGAAGCCCCTGGCGATGTCGGTCACCAGAATCATGTGTTCCGTCCAGCGGGAGCCGAGCGCTTCCCGCAGCCAGCGGCGCACCAGAAAATACTGGGTCACGGTTTCGATGGTGCCGCCGGATTTGCTGATGCAGACGACGGTGGTGTCGCTGGGCGACAGGGCGGAAAGCCAGTTCTCGAAGATGGTGGGGCTGACGTTGTCGGCGATCCAGAGACAGGGGCCGTCATGGTTGGGGCCGTCCTGTCCCGGCGCAAAGGCCCGTTGAATGGCGCGCGCGCCCAGCGCGGAACCGCCGATACCCAGCACCAGCATGTGCTTGCGGGCGCGGATACGGGGCAGCAGGGGGGGGAGAGCCTCCCGCAGGGCGGGGACAAAGGGAAACGTCAGGAAAGGAAGGGTTCCGGCGGCGCATTCCTGTTGCAGCCGCCGCTCCATTTCCGGGGCGCGGGCGGCAAAGGGGGCCGTCGCTCCGGGAGAGAGCCTGCCGGTACAGGCCTGGGACCATTCGATACGGTGAGACATGGGCGTTCCTCTCTTTCTCGATATGAACCGCCCGCGTCCGCTGCGGACGCGGGCTTGCTGTCATTGCCGGGCAGGGGCGGGGATTCGTTCCCCCCTTGGAGCATTTTTTCCGTTTGAACCGCGTTGCGTTTCAAACCATACGGACTGTTGTTCCGCGGAAAAGCGCTGTTTTCCCGCTCTCTTTTGGCCGGGGAGTGGCCGCGGCCCGCGTCACCGCTGAAAAGCGCGTTGGGAGAAGGCCCCCCTTGCGCGCCGGTCGCGACCGAAAGACGGCCGCCGGCCGTGCCCGTTGCGACGAAGGAAGCTGCGGGCATCGACGGCGGAGATAAGGGGGGCCTTCTCCCCGGAAGAACGATTCAGAGTTACATGCTCCAAGGCAAAACGCTCCGGGAGCGGCATTACCGGACAAGGCCGGGGGGCGCAAGTCCGGGAAGCAGACTGAGGGGGCGGGGGGCGAAAAAGCGTCGCCGTACCTGTCTGTAGGTCTGCGGGCGTACGCCGAAGCGGTAATGCCAGAGAGGGCAGTCGTCGCGCGCCGTGCAGCGGCGTACGTCGTTTCTGCCTCCGGCGCAGAGAAGGCAATGCCGCCGGACGGCGCGGCGCGCCGCCCGTGCGGCGGTTTCGCCGCTCACGCCTTCGGGGGCGGCCAGACGCCAGCCGTGCAGGCGGCAGTCCTCGTCGGGACATTCCCGCACGGCCCGCGACGAGCCGCCCTGACAGTCAAGGCAGAACCGGCGTATGCAGGCTATGGAAGAGACGTTTGCCATGAGGCCCGCGCGGCGCCGCTACGCCGAAGCGCCGCAGCATTTCTTGTATTTTTTGCCGCTGCCGCAGGGACAGGGATCGTTGCGGCCCACCTTGGGAGCCGGGCGATGGTAGGTCTCGCCGCGCAGGGGCACGCCGTCCACATAATACAGCTTGCCGTCCTTGCGGTCGAAAAAGCTTTTTTCGCCGATCTGGCGCAGGACGCCGTCCAGCTCGTAGAAGGCGTAGAAATCAACCGTGTCGTACCGTTCGCCGTTTTCTCCGGCAGGCACGTCGTCGGCCGTGCCGACGATATCCAGACGATGCCAGTGCACGCCTTCGGCGGATTGGGCCAGTTTTTCGGCGGTGACGTCTTCCCGGTAATCGGGATGGGTTGTTTCCACCAGATAGTCGAAATGCCCGGAGCCGTAGGCCGTATAACGGGAACGCACAAGGGCTTCGGCCGTTTCCGGCCATTTTTCGCCTTCGATATAGGGGCGGCAGCACTGCTCATAGGCAAGGCCGCTGCCGCAGGGACACAATTCGGACATGGAAAACCGTTCCTGACAAAGGGTGAGGCGGCGCATTGCTGAAAAACGCCGCCGGAGCATGACCGAAATGGTACGCCGGGGGCGAATTTTTCTCAAGCCCGCGAACCGGGGAGGATGCCGCCGAGGCGCACCACGTCGCCCACCCGGGGGGGCGTTCCCCCTTCGGGCAGATCAAGGGAAATGCAGGCGCCCTTGCGCCCGGAAAAGACGGCCGTGCCGACGCAGTCCGTGGCCTCGGCCCGTTCCACGGGGAAGCGCCAGACGTCCGTGGCCCTGTTGGGGCGTTCCGGCAGGGGCGCATGGGGAATATCCGGCACGCACCAGAGGCGGTAAAAGATGCCGTCGGCCGTTGTCACCGTCTGGATGCGGAAGATTTCGCTCAGCCCGTGCCGACGCAGCAGCGTCGCGGCGGCGCGGCCCGCCAGCCAGGTGAGAAGACCGGCAGCGACGCCCGCCGCCGCCAGCGCCGGAGCCAGATAGAGCGGCGGCAGTCCCGTATGCGCCTGTACGAAGGACAGGGCCCCGGCCTGCCGCGCGGCGTCGTCGGCCCAGATGACGACGTCATAATTCTGGGAACCGCCGCCGCCGCGAAAACCGACGGAAAGCGCGTAGCGCCCGGGAGCGGCGTCGGGGCGGGCCGAGACGATGCCGCGCCACATGCCGTTTCCGAACCAGTAACTGGGGAAGAAGCCTTCCAGGCGGAAGTCCACGGGCGCCGTTTCCGGCGTGAGCCGCAGGCGCAGGTCGTCGGCGACGGGACTCTTGGAGGCGACCGGCCCGGAAATGCTTTCGCTCTGTCCGGCAATCAGCTCTATCCGGGTACTGCCCGCGCGCATGAGCGCCACAAGGCCGTCCACAAGCGCAAGGGCGGCAAGACAGAGACACAGGGCGGCCAGCGCTCCGCACAAGCGGCGGCGGCGGGCAATCCGTCGCGCCGCCTCCCGCCACGGCAGCGGGCTTGGGGATTCTTCGGGCGTCATGCGACCTCCTTGAGCAATTTCAGTTTGAAACGCTGCGCGTTTCAAACCATACGGCCTGTCGTTTCGCGGAAAAAAACGCGGTTTTTCCGGCTCG
>CAJMRA010000134.1 GCA_905215675.1 uncultured bacterium
AAACGACAGGCCGTATGGTTTGAAATGCGCAGCATTTCAAACTGAAATTGCTCTAAAAGAAGAACGATGTCAGCGCGCCGATACCCGCCCCGATGAGCGTTCCCGCGCCGGGGATGACCGAACCGGCCGCCGCGCCCGCGGCTGTTCCGGCTGCGGCAGTCGCGGCCCCGCCGGCGAGACCGGAAGCAAGGGATGTCGCCGCCATGCCGCCCAGCGCGCCGCCTGCAACCTTGCCGATCTGTCCGCCGGTCGTGCCGCCGACGGCCCGTCCCAGCGCCTGACCGCCCAGCGAACCGAGAGCGCCCCCGGCAGCGGAACCCGCCAGAGACGAGAGGGAAAAGCCCGATCCCGCTCCGGCAGTCGCGCTTTCGGCGGCGCCGGAAACGCCTTCGCCGATGGGGCGCGTCAGCGCCTCGGCGGAGGCGGGGCCGAGTTGCCGGGCGGCCTCCTGCGGAGCCATATGCAGCCCGGAGGCGGCCGTACTTTCCGCGGCGGCCTGCGCTCCGCTCTGGAGCTGAACGGCGGGCAGGGCAAGATCGGCGGCCTGTGCGGCCTGTACGCCGCCCGAGGCAGGGGCCGCGCCCGCAGCGGCTCCGGCTGCCGTCCCGGCGGCGTCGGGAGCGCCGAGACCGGCCAGAAAGCCGACGGCATCCTGTCCCATGCCGTAGAGCTGCTTGCCCGCCCCGATGAGGCCGATGCCCTGCATGAGCGCCTGTCCGGGGGAAAAACTGGTTTCAACTTCTGTTCGCGGCCCTTCTCTGGTCTGGCTGCCCATGGTCCTGGAAGCCTGCTGAAAGGTCGAGTTGGCCCGCTCGAACGGATTGCCGGTTTTGTAAAGCGCCATGAATCACTCTCCTTTTGCCCGTATCTCCGGGGACGGTGCCCGGATGAAAAAGGTCTGCCATCCCATACCCTACCCGGACAGGGTTCCCAGTCCGCTGAGGATACCGCCCGTGGCGTTGAAACCGGCGGCGGCCTTGAGGCGATCGAAGTTTTCCTGCTCCGCGCCGACGCGGGCCTGAGTGCGGGCTCCGGCAAGCTGGGCGGCCTTCTGGGTGTCCAGCGCGGCGTTGATGCCCTGAAAGCGGCCGCTGTTGGGATTGACGCCCATGCGGGCGTTGGCGCGCAGGGTCTGGCCCTGAACATCCTTCCATGCCGACGCGGCGTCCGCGGTGGCCATGGCCATGCGTTCATTCACGTCCACGCCGCTGGTGGCCGCGTTCAGAAAGGCGCTTGCCGCTTTCGTCTGCTGCGGCAGCAGCGTTGTGGCCGCCGAAAGCTGGTTCTTGTAAAGCTCCGTTTCCATCGGCAGCAGCGCCATATTGGCCTGTGTCTGCGCGATTTCGTAAGGCTTGGAGTAATCCTTCCACATGTTGTAATAATCGCGGGCCCAGTCCTGCTGCTCTTCGGAAAGCGTGGCCATGCGGTCATTATAGGCGTAGTCCACGGTGTTGGTGGTGGAGCTTCCGCCGCCGCTGCCGCCGCACAGGGCGATCCGTCCATGAAAATGGAAAAAGTCGGCACGCAGGATGCGCCCGGATGTCATGTCTATTTCAATGCTTCTGTAGATGCGCATCAGAGTTCCCCTTTCAGACTTTCGCGGGTGGCGGCAACCAGCACGCCTGCGGCGCTGCGCCGTTCCGCCTCCAGATAGACGCCGCCGGGGATTCTGCCGACCAGCCGCGCGCCGCAACGCAGGGCCAGCCGCCAGGACAGGCTGAATTCCGGCGTCAGCCCCAGAACAACGTCGAAGAAATGGCCGCGGGCATCTTTCAGACCCAGTACCGCGGAGAAGATGCCCCGCCCTATGGGTATGGTGCGCGCATGTCCCCAGACAGCGCGAAACAGGACGAAGTGCCCGCGCGCCGCGCGTCCTTCAAATCTGTTGAACCAGGACGCGCCGCACAGATACCCTTCCCAGAACAGGGCGAACGAGAGCGCGCCGCATTCCAGAAGCTCGTGAACAAGGCCGTCCGCCGTGGTCACGGAACCGTCATAGAAGGTCGCCCGCGTCAGCCCGTCTTCTTCCATGCGCCGCCAGACGTGACGGACAACATACGGGGATTCCGGCGCGTCCGGCACAAGATGCCGCATGTGGAAACGAGGGTCCGTCATGCCTTTTTCCCCACAAGCAGCCAGTGGACAAGACCGCGTTGCTCGTTGCAGACGGCCCGTGCCGTACAGCGCCAGACGGAGCCGTCGTGACGCAGGTTGTCAAGGCCGACGGACAGACGTCCCGCCATGCCGGAGGGCAGTTCAAATCCCGTGACGCAGAGAGCAGGTCGCCCGGCCCATGCGCCCAGAATGATTTCTTCGCCGTCCTGCGCCGTGCCTTCCAGCCATTCCGGCAGAAGTCCGTCGGCCAGCTTTGCTTCCGTTACGGCCTTGTCGGCCAGAATGTCCGTGGTGACGGCCCTGCGCTTGAGCTGCTTTGTTCCCACGGCCCCGTCGGCCAGCATGCGGGTGGTCACGCAGCCGATTGCGGACGCGCCTTCCGTGGAAGAAGCCGAGGCGTGCTGCGCCGCGGCCGTGGAACGCGCCGCGCTCGACTCCTGCACCGAGCCGCGCACCATGCCCGCCATGCGGCGGACAAGGCCGTCGAGGGCCTGAAGATAGAGCGTCAGCTCCTGATCCAGTCCGCGCGGAACGGACGGCAGTCCTCCTTTATTGCCCATATTCAACTCCTTCGACACTGCTGCCGAGACGGACTTCATAAATTTCGGCATTCCCCGACAACTCGAAGCTCCAGAGACGTTCCGCCCGGGTGGGACGCAGACGCACGGTCCTGCCGCCGGAAAGGCGCAGACTGTCGCGGCAGCGCCGGTCATCCGGCCCGAAAACACGCAGCAGGACGGGGCGGCAGGCGTTCTGCGCGCCCTGAACGCGCGCCGCCGTCATGCCGCACAGGCTTGAGGTGAAAAAATGCTTGCTGTGCCAGCGGTAGGGCAGCGTCTCCGTACCGCCCTCGAAACGCCAGATGCCTTCCCCTTCCGGCGTCTGCGCCGCCAGATACAGGGCGTCATCCTGCCCGTGATGATAGAGGCAGCGCACAATCCAGCCTTCCGGCAGACGCAGGCGCACGACATCCGCACGACCGATATGGAAGAGAAGCCCTTCGCCCGTTCCCTCGAAAAAGCCCACATAGCGCCCGTCATGGACGGAGCCCAGCAGCCGTTCCGGGCCCAGCGCCTGCCACTGTTCCCGCGTCATGGTCTGTTCCGTGAGCAGGGACTGCTGATTGGAGGAAAAGAGCATCAGGCCGTCGGGGCTGGCATAGATGACGCCGCCGGGCAGGGTGGCGACGCTGCCCGCGGCAATGCAGGATTGCTCGATGGGCAGATGGACAAGCTGCATGCTGTCCGGGGCCGTTCCCTGTGCAAGGTAGGGGCGGCCTTCGGTAAGAATGACAATGGTGTTGTCCACATGCGCCAGCGCCACGATGGAATCCTCCACCGTGAGCCGGTAGGCTGAGGGATAGGCGTAGGGATAGAAAGGCTCGGACAGCAGCAGTTCATTGCCCCGAAAGCAGGCGTAGATACCGTTGTCCGTCTTGATCAGGCCGCGCGCATTGTCGGGAATGGGGTCCCATGTGCTGGTTTGCAGGACTTCGCCGGAAACATCCTTGTCGTGCGTCGTGTCTTCGTAGCGCCATCCTGCGGCGGCCAGTTCTTCTACGGACAGTTCCGTCAGAAAGCGCCAGTCCGAGGACTCGTTGCCCGCCACCGTCCGGTAGATGCGCACATGGGTAATGTGCAGATCGGGCGCTTTCGGGATAACGAATCCGCTCAGGGTCACGCCGTCGCCGGTCAGGACATCGATGATGTCCGACGGCGGAGAGGGCGCGCTTTCGTAGGCAATGAGGCCGTCGGCCACTCGCTGCACGACGGTGTAGCAGTAGGAGGAAGAGCGGCTGATTTCCGGCTTTTGCGCTTCGCCCCCCGCATAGTAGGTATAGCCCGCCTTGCGGCAGCAGGAGGCGCTGTCCCACGGGCAGACGCTTTCTTCATCGCCGTAGGCGTCCCACCATTCCCGGACGCTGTCGAAACCGGCGTCGGCGATACGCTCCGCCACTTCTTCCTCGGTCCAGTCGCGCCGCCCCTCGGCGTAGGCGTCATTGAGCTGCAGGACCTTGGCCGCCAGACAGGCCGCGCGATCAAAGGGCAGGGACGCGCAGTCAAGGTCCTCTTCCGGCGTGGTCTCGTCGTCGGCCGCGGGGCTGACCGTCGTCGACGCGCTTTTGGGCGCAATGCCGACCCCGGCGACAAGAACGGCGGAAATGGTCATGGTCACGTCGTTTTCCGGCAGGATGGGCGAGCCCTCGAATTCCGCGCGTCCCGGCGCGCTTTCGACGGAATTCGCGGCAAAGGCGACGGCCTCCACATTGCGCAGCGCCGCCCCGGAAGCCGTCGCGGCTGTCGGCGCGGCGGCCGGACGGGGAATGCCCAGACGATAGACGGCCCCTCCGGCAAGATACATGATCGGATAATCCCGCGCGCCTGTCATGAGCAGTTGCCCCAGAGGGCGTTCCCCGTCGGCATCGAAGATGGCGGACTTGACCACGTCCACCTTTTGGGACCACGACAGCCAGCCGTCGACGGCATGGCGGAAAATGGTCTTTGCCGGGGACGACAGGGATTGGATCGCGCCCGGAGCGCGCAGGGGTTGCAGCAGGCCCCGGGCAAGATCGCAGTTGACGGCCAGCGTTGCCTGCTGTGTCTCCAGCAGGCGGGGGGCGATTCGCGGGATTTCACCGGCAAACACGGAAACCGCAAGCGTCGGCATGGCTAGTTCCCCGTGCTGGTGTTATAGTGGTCGTAGCGCCGCTCATGCTCCTTGATAAGTTCCCCGGCAATACGGCGCGCTATATCTTCCACGCCTCCCTGATCCAGCGCGTCGCCGTTGCTTGTAACGGCGCATTCCACGCTGCCTTCCGAACCGTCAAAGCTGACGCTGCCGGTGACGGCTCCTGTCAGCTGCAAGGTCAGCGGAGCGGCCCATTTGAGGGCCATTTGCGTCATGATGACGGAGCCGGATGCGTCTCCGCTGCCGTCAACGCGTTCCCAGCTCGACCAGTCTCCGCCCGTGGTGGTGCGGACATAAAGATGATTGGTTCCCGTCTCCAGACCAAGCTGGGCGCATTCGCCGGTATCCGGATTCCGAAAAAGAATCCCGAAGAGGAGGGACGCCATATGTCTACTCCCGCAGTTCCGGCGGCATTTGCAGCCGCAGCTGCTCGGACAGGTAGGACAGCTCGCAATGCCTGCGTCCCTTGTCCTTGTCGCGGTCGAAGAAAAAAAGCGCGTCTATGACGCGGCGCGGCCACTGCCGCACGCCGTCGCGGCTCCAGCGCCATGCCCGGCTGCTGATGGTTTCGTCCGGCCATCCGCCGAACAGGGCGTTGCAAAGCTGGTCGTGCGCGATGAGGATATTTTTCCAGTATCCCACTATACACCCTCCGGCATGGTGTATTCCGGTACGATGGCGGCGACCTCTTCCAGCGTTTCGGCGTCTTCCAGCATGTCCTCATAGCGTTGCCGTTGGCCCGTCAGATAGCCGGATGCGGGCGAAAACAGGACGGCCTTTGCGATGATGCGCTGCATGAGTTCGGCCTTGTCCATCTGTCGCCCTGTGGCCAGCGCATCCACAAAGGGCGTCTCGCTTTCAGGGTCAGTCGTCCACGCCAGAGCCTCGGATTCCTGCTTGTAAAAGGATTCCCGTTCGGAGGCAGGGTAGGTTGCCGTCAGTGCCGCGATGGCGCTTTCATAAGCGGCGTTGATTTCCGCCAGCTTGTCCGACTTCGTTTTTTTCAGAATATCAGGCAGGTACGCGGGAAGCGGCGTCAGCTTTTCGCCGTCCCACTGCCACTGCCCGCCTTTGAAATGCCGCGAAAGCGACGGGACAGTGACTGTGAAAGCGTTTTCTGTGGTCGTTGTGGGGTCACGGTGAATGCCCCAAAACGTGCCGCGCGCGGTCAAAGTTTCGCCTCGGGAGTCGTCATAAACTGCGATTCCGTCTTTGATGATGATGGTGGGCATTGAGGTCTCCTAATCCACGATGTAGAGGGGTTGGGCGGTGCCGTAGTCGCTGTTTCCATCATCGGAATACAGCGCTATGAGTTTGTTTTGGTAAACGTCAGAGGCGCATATATATGAAGATACACTTTGATTAAACGTCAATTCTTTTCCGAACGAAATTTTATCGTCCGAAATTGTTAAAACAATCGCCTTTCCTTTATCGTCATTTGTTGGGTACAGCAAAACAGCTTTTTCAGGAGAAATTAGTTTTGATACAATAAAATTGTTATCTCCGTACGGTGAAAAGGAAATAGTCGAGCTAAATGAGGCCTTCTCACCAACAGAAATGTTCGTCCCTGAAACAGTAAGAATGATTGCTGACAAGTAACTACTGTTATGTTGATCAGCAAAAGTTACCAATACTTTTTCAGAAGATAGCGCCATAGATGTAATTGCATCAGCTCTCGAATTATAGAAAACTACTTTTTCAGAAACAGAAACAGCACCTCCATACACATTAAGAATTATTGCTGTTCCATAGTAGAGGTTGTCATCATCGCGAAATGTCACTAAAACTTTGTCAGATGAAATCATTTCTGCTGCAAAAACCTGAGAAGCTGTATCGTATATTTTCACATCTTCTCCAATAGAAACTGTATTTCCTGATATGTTAAGAAATATTGCAGCTAGATGGTATGCGTCTTTATTGCTCAAGTATACTAACAACACTTCTTCAGGAGACAAGACAACAAGAGAAGCCCTCCTCGATACTCCATAAGAGTAATAAACTAA
>CAJMRA010000135.1 GCA_905215675.1 uncultured bacterium
TTCCCCTCCCCCTGAATCTCAACCCTCAACCCATTTCAAAGATAAAATGCTCTAAGAATGCAAAAGGGCCGCCCTTGGGGGGCGGCCCTTTTTTCGTTCAAACCGGAAGCGAGGTTTACTTCTGCGGCAGCGGCACGGGACGGAAGAACACGTCGCCGCGACGCAGCACCTGGAGCATGACGGCGCCGCGCTTGACGCCTTCGCCCTTGACGACCTTGCTCAAATCTTCCGCCGACGACACGGGCTTGCCGTTCACCTTGATGATGACGTCGCCGGGCCGTATATCCGCTTCGCCCGCGGGCTTGCCGGAATCCACGTCCACCACGAGCAGGCCTTCCTTCTTGCGCAGCTTCAGTTCCCGGCGTTCGTTGTCCGCCAGGGGACGCACGCTGATGCCGAGCAGCGCCTGATCGTCGCTTTCGCCGTTCACGGTCGCGCCGTCATTCTGGGCGCTCTGGCGTTCGCCGAGCACCACGTTCATGGTCACGATCTTGCCGTTGCGCCAGACGCCGAGTTCCACGCTGCTCTTGGGCTTCTTGGCGGCAATGGCGCGCAGGAGCGCGGAAGAATCCTCGATGCTCTGACCGTCCACGCTGACAATGATGTCGCCTTCTTCCAGACCGGCCTGATCGGCGGGCTGGCCGGGCATCACGTCGCCCACGAGCGCCCCCATGGCGCGTTCCATGCCGAGGGCCTTGGCGGCCGTTTCATCCACGTCCTGAATGGCGACGCCGATCCAGCCGCGGGAGACCTTCTTGCCGCTCTTGAGCTGCTCGACAATCTGGGAGGCCATGTTGCTCGGGATGGCAAAACCGATACCCTGCCCGCTGGCGATGATGGCCGTATTGATGCCGATCACCTCGCCGGCCATGTTCAGCAGCGGACCGCCGCTGTTGCCGGGATTGATGGACGCGTCCGTCTGGAGGAAGTTGTCGAACGGCCCGGAATGGATATTGCGATTCTTGGCCGACAGGATGCCGGACGTCACCGAATGATCCAGACCGAAGGGATTGCCGATGGCCAGCAGCCATTCGCCCACCTGGAGCGCGTCCGAGTTGCCGAACTTCAGGTAAGGCAGGGGTTCCTTGCTCGAAATCTTGAGCAGGGCGAGGTCGGTATCCTCATCCGTACCCACCAGCGTTGCCGTCAGATTGCGGCCCTTGCCGCCAGCTTCATCCAGCGTGACGCGGATGACGTCGGCGCCCGCCACCACGTGATTGTTGGTGACGATGTAACCGTCGGCGGAAATGATGAACCCGGACCCGAGGGACTTCTGCTTGCGGGGGGCGCGCTGGCCGCGTCCGGGCATGCCGCCGAAGGGTTCAAAGAAACGATCGAAGCCGGGAGGCATGTTGCGGAACATTTCCCCGAAGAATTCTTCGGGACCCGCCCCGCGCGTGGTGCGCTCCGTATTGATATTGACAACCGCGGGACCGCACTTGGCGGCCAGCGGCGCAAAGTCCGGCAGAGCCGCCTGGGCGATGGCTGCCGTCATGGTCATCATCATGGCCAGCGCGGCTGCACAAATTTTCGTCATCCTCATGTGGACTCCTTACAGGGGGTATTCCGCGCCAGCATCTTGCCGCCCCCGCCCCGTGGACGGGAGCGGCAAGCGAACGGCTAGCGCTTGTTCTGCATGGCCTTTTGCAAAGCCTGTGCCATAGTGTTCAGTCCACCGGCGGAAGACGACGAATTCGTTGAAGCATGCTGCTTCCACGAGTGATCTTCGCGCGCGGGAGCCCCTTCGTAGCCTTCGGGAGCGAGGCTGATGCGGCGGGCGGCCGTGTCCAGATTTTGAACAGTCAAGGTCACGCTGTCGCCCTTGTCGAGCTTGTTCAGCTCGGCGGCGTTCTTGCAGCCCTTGATCACGCCCGCGGGCAGCAGGCCGGTGATGCCGGGGGCCAGATTCACGAACAGGCCGAACTGGGCGCGGCTTTCCACCGTGCCGGTCACCACGGTACCCGGAGCAAAGCGGGAGGCCGCATCCTGCCACGGATCGCCTTCGGCGTCGCGCAGGCTCAGGGAAATACGCCGCGCTTCGGGGTTCACTTCCTTGACCTTCACGTTGACCACGTCGCCCACGTTGACCACGTCTTCGGCCTTGTGGACGCGCCGCGTCCAGGACAGTTCGGAAATATGCACAAGCCCCTCGATGCCGGGAGCCAGTTCCACAAATGCGCCGAAGGGAGCCGTACGCACGACCTTGCCTTCCATGACGCTGCCGGCAACGACCTTGTTCGCCACGTCGGCCCACGGATCGCCTTCGGCCTGCTTGCGGGACAGGGAAATACGCACGCGGCCCTTGTCGTCCTTGCTGACGGACAGCAGCTTTGCGCGCACCATGTCGCCCGCGCTCACGGCTTCGTCGGCGGAACCCACGCGCGACCAGGACAGTTCGGAAAGATGAATCATGCCTTCCACGCCGGGGGCCAGTTCCATGAACGCGCCGAAGGGAGCCGTGCGCGTGATGCGGCCTTCCACGGTGTCGCCGACGTTCAGTTCGGCCAGCACCTTGTCGAGATTTTCCTGACGTTCGCGGTCAAGCAGGGCGCGCCGGGAAACAACGATGTTGCGACCGCGGTTTTCCACGCGCAGCACGAGGAACTGCAACGTGCGGCCGACCATGCTTTCGGCGTCGGCCACGCTCACGGCGTCCATCTGGCTGCCGGGGCAGAAGGCCGTCTTGCCGAGCACTTCCACGGTGTAGCCGCCCTTGCAGGTGGCCACGACGCGGCCGTCCACCGGCACGGCGGCGTCGCGCGCTTCTTCCAGCGCGGCCATGCCGCTGCCGCCCATGGAACGGGACAGGCGGATTTCCTGGGAATTCACGCCGGTGACGTAGAGTTCGATGGTATCGCCCACAGCCACGGTTTCCTTGCCGTCGGCGTCCAGAATGTCCTTGCGATCCATCACGCCGTCAATCTTGATGCCGATATTCACGAACACGGAATCGCCGGAAATCTCAATGATGGTGCCCGTCACCTTCTGGCCGGGATGCACGCGGTCGGCCACGGCATCATGTTCGGCAAGCAGGGCGGCAAAATCTTCGCTCCCGTCTTCGGGGGCGCTCATATTCATGCGTTCTTCAGTCATGGATTTGGTTCTCCTTGCGCAAAGCAAAATCTAAAGCTGGCAAGGTATATCTCACCTGCGCAAAGAAAACAAGGAAAGCCTCGCGCGCCCCCCGGCTGTAAAAAAATTGGACGCCGTACGTTTTTTATGCACCGGAAAGGCCGCGCGCGGCCCGGCTTCAGCGCCCCACGCGCGGGAAAAACAGCAGGAAAATACACGCATTGAGCAGCAGCATGAGCGCGCTCAGATAGAAGACGTGCTCCACGCCGAACCACGAGGCCACATGACCGCCCAGCAGCGAGCCCACAAAGATGCCCAGCGACTGATGGGAAAAATTGGCGCTGAACACGCGCGAGAAGTACTGCGGCGGCGTATGCCGCTTGAGCAGGCTGTTGACGGCGGGCAGGATGCCGACCGAAGCCAGCCCCAGCAGAAAGCGCAGTCCCCCGAGTTCCCAGGGGTTGCGCACAAAGACGTGGGGAATGCAGATCAGTCCGGCGCAGATCAGGAAGACGGGCAGCACGCGCCGCGCGCCCTTCCTGTCCACGCAGCGCCCGGCGAACGTCGCGGCCATGATGCTGGCCAGCCCCGTGGCGGCAAAGACGCCGCCCGCAAGCAGGGCCACATTCCGGCTGTCCGGCACAAGATGCTTCACATAGACGGTGATGATGGGCGCAATGGACATCAGGGCGAACTGGACGGCGAACGTCGTCAGGAACAGCAGCGCCAGAGGCCGCGTCAGCGGAAAGGCGTACCGCTCCTTCCAGGACCGGCGGGCGACGCTTTCCGGGCGGGTGAATTCCTCACGGACAAAGAACAGCAGGATGAGGAAACCGGCAAAGGCGCATCCCCCCATGATGAAGAAATTTTCCCGGATGCCCGCCGCCTGACTCAGCCAGCCGCCCAGCAGCGGCCCCACGAGCGAGCCGCTCACCTGCCCGCTGACAAGAATGCTCATGGCCCAGCCGCTGCGATTTTCCGGCGTCATGGCCATCACAAGCGGAATGACGGCCCCCTGAAAGCCCGACAGGGCTCCCTGCACGAAACGCAGCCCCGTCAGCTGGTAGACGTTCTGCGCCAGCCCCATGAGACACATGCACATGGAAAGCCAGAGCGTGGCCCGCAGGACCATGGGCTTGCGGCCGTAGGCGTCGGCCAGCGCCCCCCAGAGCGGAGAAAACAGGGCCAGCGTCACAAAGTTGCAGCCGTAGGCGATGCCGGACCACTCCGCCACCTCCGCAAGATTCTCGACGCCCATTTCATGAATGTACAACGGCAGCAGCGGGGCAAGCTGACTCATGCCTGCCGACACGATGAACGACACCAGGGAACAGGCCCACAAATTCCTTTGCCATACAGGCGCATTGCGCAAACAACTCAACATACCGTCCCCTTGCGAACTCCGGTTCGGACCGGCACTTTTCCCGCGGATTCTTTTTACTCCCGTCACCATGCCGGGTATATCGTCAAAAATCCAGCCCTTCCCAGAGGAACAAAGCCGGTGTATGCTTGTCCGCGAAACCGTCCGGCCGCACGCCGCGCACACGTTTTTCCGCACGCCGCCCGCCCCGGAGACAACGAGCGCCCGGCTTGCCATACTCTGAAAAAAAGACTACGTTTTCAATAAGTTTTACACTCCAACGCAAGCCTGTAAACTCCCCCGAGGAAACGAGGATGAACGACAGTCTGCACAGCGACGACGGCGAATCGGCTATCCCGGCAGGGGAGTATTACGCCTCTTCCGCCTTTGATTCCCGCCATATTCCCGATCTGGAACCCGCCGTCTACGAACAGGACACCCGCCTCTGGCCGCCCCGCTCGCTGCCCTGGGAACGACGCCCCGATCCGGCCAAGCTGCGCCGCTGCATCGCCTTCGGCGTGGAAGGCGTCGCGCCGGAAAAATCCGCCAACATGATGTGCGACGGGCGCTTTCTCCGTTTCATCATGCCGTCGGCGCGGATGCATCCCCTGTTTTTCTTCATGGCGCAGCTTTGCGTGGCCTT
Source organism: uncultured bacterium (assembly GCA_905215675.1). Classification (GTDB taxonomy): domain Bacteria; phylum Desulfobacterota; class Desulfovibrionia; order Desulfovibrionales; family Desulfovibrionaceae; genus Desulfovibrio. The sequence goes on from CAJMRA010000135.1 coordinate 5,076, forward strand.
TCTTGTCGGCATCGGCATCTATTATGCCTGCGGGGGGCTTCATCTCGACTGGCTCTGGCTGCTGGGCGGCGTCCTGCTGCTGATCGCGCTGGGCTGCATGCTGCTCCACACCGATCTTGTCCTGACGTTCGATCGCAAGACGGGGCTTGTCACCGAAGGCGAGGGCGCGCCCTCTCCCCGGAACACCTTCCTGTTTTATGACTGCGATCCCTATATCGTCAGCGTGCAGAAAAAAAAGGACGCCCCGGTTCTCTATCAGCTGGGCATCCGCCCGCGCACGGCGGCGCGTCTGCGCGAACCCTGGATCGTGCAGCAGGCGGATAATCCCGAAGACATCTATGTCATGTGGCACTTTATCCAGATGTATATGGATACGGCGCGTCCCCTGCCGGATATTCCGGCCCTGGAACTCTACCGCGGGCAGGACCCCCGCACCCGGAGCCACGATCAGCGCCATCACCGGGACCCGGAATACTGGGCATGGAAAGCGCCGGAGGAACGGGCCATGCTGTATGAAAAGGCCCTGAGCCGCTTTCCTCATCCCGAACCCGTCTGGCCCTGCATCATGGCCTGCCGCATTCCCGGCCGCAATCCCGAGGAACCCATTCATGTGCGCCCGTCCTGACGGATACGGCGTCGGCAGGCAGGGGGTATCTTCAGCCGGAGCGCTGTGCCTCCAAAAAAGGTAAGGCGCGAGGCAACGGCAGCGCCGGGGAATCCCTGCCCCGCGAACGCCGCCGCGCCCCGCGCCCGACGCCGTCCCGGAATGCCTGTCAAACACGCATTCCGGGACGGGAAAAGAGACCGGCGCGCTCCCGCGCGCCTACTTTGTGCCGAAGATGCGATCCCCCGCATCTCCGAGACCGGGAAGGATGTATCCCTGCTCGTTCAGGCGGGAATCCACCGCCGCTGTATAGATGTCCACATCGGGATGCGCCGCTTCCACCCGCGCGATGCCTTCCGGCGCGCAGACAAGATTCAGACTGATAATCTGGCGGCAGCCGCTGCGCTTCAGCAAATCCAGCGCCGCCACCAGCGATCCGCCCGTCGCCAGCATGGGATCAAGCACGATGGCGAGCCGCTGCTCCATATGACTGGCCAGCTTGACGTAATATTCCACCGGCTCCAGCGTTTCCTCATTGCGATACAGACCGACCACGCTGATCTTCGCGCCGGGACTCATGTCCAGCACCCCGTCCATCAGCCCCAGACCTGCCCGCAAAATGGGAACCACCGTCACCTTCTTTCCCGAAATGGCCTCCACCTCCACCGGTCCGGCCCAGCCCTCCACGACGCGCCTTTCCGTGGGCAGGCGCTGGGTGGCCTCATAGATGAGCAGTCCCGCAATCTCGTTGGACAGCGTACGGAACTCCCGCGTTCCCGTTGATGCCATGCGCAATAGTCCGAGCTTGTGCTGTACAAGCGGATGTCGCACGATATGTACCGCCATCGTCGCCTCCTTTGAACAGGGTTCTCGCATGACCGGGCGCGGACCGAAGCCGCCGACGGCGGGCCCGCGATCATCCGGCGGCGTCAGGGTACGGCCACTTCCGGCGGTTGGCAACCTCGGGCCGTCTCCGTCGTCATGGAGCCTTTTCCGTTTGAGCGTTTTCAGTTTGCAACGCGTTGCGTTTCACCCCCTGCGGCCTGCCGTTTCACGGAAAAACCGCGGTTTTTCCGCTCAGTTTCGGCCGGGCGGT
>CAJMRA010000136.1 GCA_905215675.1 uncultured bacterium
GTCTGGGGGGAAGGAAACATCCCTTGCGCGCTAGCCAAGGGGGTTTCCTTCCCCCGGAAGAACGATTTAGTGTTGATACGCCCTAGAAATAGGTCGGGGAAATCTTTTTCAATTCCCTGATGCTGGAAAGGGCGGCGTGATCATGCAGGTCGAGCATGGATTCGAGTTCCGCGACGACGCGTTCGCATTCTTCGGCGCTGCGGCCGTGAACCATCGTATACAGTTCATAGGGCCAGTCCGGGGCGCTGCTGGGACGATAGTAGCAGTGCGAGACATTGGGATGCTTTGCGGCTTCCGTGCCGCAGCGCTCCACGACGCTTTCCTCTTTGGGGACGATCCAGGCGACCATGGCGTTATGATTCCAGCCGGTTCGCTGATGCTTGATGCTGGCGCCGAAGCGGCGGATGGCGCCGCAGTCCTTGAGGCGTTGGAGCAGGGCTATGACCTCGTCTTCGGAGCAGCCGACCTGCGCCGCAATATCGGCGTAGGGCGTGAGGCTGTCGGGCAGATCCGCCTGTACAAGGCGGAGGATGGCGCGTTCCTGTTCGGTGAAGTCGAGCACGCGATTCTCCTTTGGAATCCGGGGCTGTTGCGGTCGTGATCGGGCCGGGACGGAAAAGCGCCGCGCGGATGATGCGCGGCGCGGAGCTGTCGCCGGAGGAGGACGGCGTTCGTCCGCGCGGGGAACGGAAACCGTCGCCTGGGGCCTGAATCGGAGTAACTGCTCGAGAGCAATATCAGTTTGAAACGCCGCGCGTTTTCACCTTTTTCAAAGGTGAAAACGCTCTAGCGGTTGAAGGAACGGGCGAACAGATCCTGAATGGCGTCGCGGCCGTTGTCTTCAAGAAAACGGGTGCCGGTGGCCGCAAAATGGGCGTGCTCGATGCGGGGACGCTGGACGGCCACCCACTGATCCTTCTGCCAGGTGAACCAGCCGTTCCTGGGCTGGTCGAAGACGAGCAGCGGCTTGTTGCAGATCTTGGCGAATTCCGCGCCCCAGCCGGTGCCGCCCTTGACGGTGTTGTCGGGCTGGATGGCGCCGATGACGATGACCTGATTGCCGCTGCTGACCTGCCAGCAGATGGACTGGAGAACCTTGCGGAACAGGGGCGCGCGCGTATATTCGCGGTTCATGAGCTTGGACACGTACGTGAGGCTGACGTCCTTGAGGGCCAGCTCTTCGGAGGTCAGGATGCGGACGCCGCGTTTGCGTTCGCTCTGGTGACCTTCAAAGCTGTAGTTCACTTCTTCAATGCCCCAGCCTTCGGCCAGCGCGCCGAAAAATTGCTCCGTTCCGGCAGCGCCGCCGCTGTACAGGACACATTGTTTGGGATTGAGCATGCTCGGGCCTCCTGCGTTGTGTTTTTTTATCACTACCTTCGCGGTGAAGGCGTATGGTTCGTTCTTGTGGCATCATGGCAGAAATCCGCCCTTACGGCAAGACGGGGCGGAGATGTCCGCAGTGCGGCGCGGCGCGCGCCGTCCTGCTTACGCCTGTTCCTCGTCGTAGACGCGGGGATTCGTCATGCCCACGAGGCAGAGGATCTCGTAGGCGATGGTGTCGAGGGGGGCGGCCCAGTCGTCCGGGGTGACGGGGGCGTCCGGGCCTGCCGGGCCGCCCAGCAGCCAGGCGCGATCGCCCGGCTGCACGTCGTGCAGTGCGGAAATGTCCGCCATCAGCATGCCCATGCAGATGCGGCCCACCTGCGGCACGCGGCGGCCGTGGAGGCGGAGAGGCAGGGCGTTGGACAGGACGCGCGGCACGGCGTTGGCGTAGCCGCAGCCCAGCACGGCGACCTGCATGTCGCGCGGGGCGGTGAAGATGCGGCCGTAGGAAAGGCTCTGGCCCTTTTTCAGGGCGTGCGTCCTGATGACGGGCGCGGAAAGGCTCATAACCCATTCCAGCGCCTCGCCCCTGTCTGCCCAGGCTGTGCCGGCCAGAGGATTGCCGCCATAGACGGCGTAGCCGGGGCGGCAGACCTCGAAACGGGCCTGCGGCCATGCCAGCGTCCCCGCGGAATTGCCCAGCGAGCGTTCCATGTCGGGAAAGACGGCGCGGACGGCGTCGGTCATGGCCGTGAAGTCCCGCAGCTGCCGGAGGGTGTAGTCCTGTTCTTCGGGCGTGTCAGCCACGGCGAAATGCGAGATGGCCAGCGCCGGGCGCAGACCGGGCGCGGCGCGCAGGGCCTCCAGCAGGGCGGGCACGTCTTCGGGCACGAAGCCGAGGCGGCCCATGCCGGAATCGAATTTGAGGGCCACATGCCAGGGCCGATCCGCGGAGGCCAGCGCGGCGGCGCGGGCCACGTCTTCGGGGCAGGCCACAAGGGGCGTGAGGTCCAGCGCGCGGGCGCGTTGCCAGTCGTCGGGCGTCAGCTGTCCCAGCAGGGGTACGATGCGCTGGGAAAAACCGGCGTCGCGCAGGGCGCGTCCCTCGTCCACGAGCCCCACGGCAAAGCGTTGCGCTCCGGCGTCGGCAAGCGCGCGGGCGACGGGCAGCAGGCCGTGTCCATAGGCGTCCGCCTTGATGACGGGCATGAGCCGTTCGGCTTCGCCCAGCCGGGCGAAGTTGCGCCGCAGGGCGGCAAGGTTCACATGACAGCGCGAGGGCGTGAATTCGCAGACAGACATGGCGGATTATCCTTGATGAAGGGACTGAAAGGGGCGTTGGGGCCGGGCGGCAGGCTGCGTCGCGGGCGCTCGTGCCGGGGCGGCTGTCGAGAGTACGGGAGGTTTGCGTTCCGCGCAAGGCGCGGGAAGCGTTCAAGGGGAAGAAAAACCGCCCTGCGCGGCCGTCCGTACGAGGAGCGGCGTTGACGGCGGGTTTTCTTCCCCCTGTGGAGCATGTCGTTTTCGGGAGCGGGGCGGCGCTGTGCCGCCCCGCCGAAAGTCTGCGGAAAAATCGCGTTTTCCCGCGAAGCGACAGGCCGTATGGTTTGAAATGCGCAGTATTTCAAACTGAAATTGCTCTAGTAGGCGCGGGTTTTGGGGAGGATGGGGGAGTTTGAGGGGGAAGGAACTTCTTTTTGCCGCGAGCAAAAGGGGTTCCTTCCCCCTCAAGACAAAACATAATGAGTCCTGAGCTTAGGCCTGCTTCAGATCCTGAATGAGGCCCGCCAGGGTCTCGGCCTGCGCGGCCAGTTCGGCGACGGCCTTGGCGGCTTCGGCCATGGCGTCGGCCGTCTGCTTGGACATGTCGCTGACCTGGAAGATGGAATGATTGATCTGTTCGCTGGCCGCGGACTGTTCCTCGCTGGCCGTGGCGATGGCGTTGATCTGATCGGCGGTGGATTCCACCATGCTCACGATTTCCTGCAGGGCCGTACCGGACTGGTTGGCAAGGCCGGTGGCCTCCTCGATCTGGGACACGGCGTCGTCAACCGAGGCCGTGCTCTTGGCGGCGCTGTCCTGGATGGCCTTGATGGCGTTGCCCACATCCTGCGTGGAAGCCATGGTCTTTTCGGCAAGCTTGCGCACCTCGTCGGCCACGACGGCAAAGCCGCGTCCGGCTTCCCCTGCCCGCGCGGCCTCGATGGCCGCGTTGAGGGCCAGCAGGTTTGTCTGGTCCGCAATATCCGAAATGACGTTCATGATCTGGGTGATGGCCTGCGTATGCTCGTTGAGCTGGCCCATATCTTCCTTGAGGCGCAGGGAGGTGGCGTGGACGGACTGAATCCGTTGCAGCGAGCGTTCCACAATCTGGGCCCCGGATTCGGCCTTCTGCCGGGTTTCCGTGGAGGCCGCGGAAGCGGTGGACGAATTCTTGGCCACTTCCTGCACCGTGGCGTTCATCTGATTCATGGCCGTGGCGGCTTCGGTCAGCTGCTGGGCCGATTCCGCGGCGCCCTTGTCGGACTGTTCAATCTGCGCCGAAAGCTGGGCGGAAGCGGAAGAGACGGCGCTGCCCACCTGCGCCAGCTTGTCCGCGGCCCGCAGCATGGCGGCGGTCTTTTCCCTGGCTTCCCTGCCGGCCTCCTCGGCCTGGCGCATGGCTTCCTGCGCCTTGCGGGATTCCTCGTTGGCCTGCGCTTCCTTCTGCCGCGCGGAAGCAATCATGTTCTTGAGCTGCTGGAGCATGACGGCCAGGGCGTCGAACAGTTCGCCCAGTTCGTCGTTGCGCTGGATGGAGCCCGTCTGATCCAGGTTCCCTTCGGAGACGGCCTTGGCAAAGGCGACGCCCTTGAGAAGATCGCGGATGATGGGGCGCACGATCAGCCAGATGAGCAGCGCCACAAGAACGGCGCCGGCCAGCATGACGGCCATGCTGACGTTGCGGATATAGCCTGTGGCGTCGTCCACTTCGGAAAGATCAATGCAGGTGACGGCAATCCAGCCCGATTCGTCGTCCCGGCGGAAATTGAGCTGACGTTCCACACCCTTGGAGGTGACATAGCGCAGCGCGCCTTCCGGCTTTGCCAGAATCTGGCGACCCCAGTCCGTGGTCTTGGCGTCGAACTTCAGGATCAGGGCGGAGTCGGGATGGGCGATCATCAGGCCGCTGTCATCCACGATATAGGCAAAGCCCGTATGTCCGATACTGATGCCGGCAATGGTATTGGCGACCACGTCCGAGCAGGGAACCGTGGTGTAGATGGTACCTACGATCTTGCCGGCGCTGTCCCGCATGGGCGTGATGACGGACATGACCGTATTCTGGCTTGCCATGCTGACGAAGGGCGCGGAAATGCTCGTGTCACCCTGCATCGCATCCTGAAAATAGCGGCGCTTGCCCACGTTCACCTTGCCGATGGACGAGGGGTCGCTGCTGGCGATGACAAGACCCTGCCCGTCGGTGAAGTTGATGCTTTCAAAGTGCGTATAGACCTTGCCGAAGTTTTCAAGCGTATCCTGCGCCAGTTGCAGGGCTTCTTCCCGGTTGCCGCCCTGTCCGCCCAGCACGTCGGCCAGCGCCCGCAGCCGGGCCGTGGCCGCTATGGCTTTCACGCTGGTCTTGTAGGACATGGTGGCCGTCCGCACGTTGCGGAGCAGGGTGATGCTGGTGGCCTCCAGCTCCTGCTGGAAGGCGTCCTCCAGCTGGTTGGTCACGATGCTGATGACCGTCATGGTGCTGCATGTCATCAGGATGATGAGCGCCCCGAGAATGGGCAGCAGCAGCTTCTTTTGTAAGGTAAGTTTCATAAGCCCTCCTTGACCGGATACCGGTCTCCTGTTTCCAACGCAAAAATACTAGCAATTTTAGCCTGCGGAAACAACAGGGGGCTTGCGGCTGCGGCCGCATCCGGCTACCCTGCGGGCATGACGAAAACCTACACCTTGCAGCCTCAGGACGGCGCGGCGCGAGCGGGCCTCGTGCATACGGCGCATGGAGATATACAGACGCCCATTTTTATGCCTGTGGGCACCGTCGGTTCCGTAAAGGCCGTTGCGCCGGATGACCTCGCGGCCATCGGCGCGCCGATCATTCTCGGCAATACCTATCATCTGTATTTGCGCCCCGGCGACGAACTCGTGGCCCGGCACGGCGGTCTGCACGGCTTCGCCTCCTGGCCGGGCGCCATCCTGACGGACAGCGGCGGCTTTCAGGTCTTCAGCCTGAACAGCCTGCGCAAGATTCGCGAGGAGGGCGTGGAGTTCCGTTCCCACCTTGACGGCTCGAAACATCTTTTCACGCCGGAAAGCGTGGTGCGCATTCAGCGCAATCTCAATTCCGATATCATGATGGTGCTGGATGAATGCGTTCCCTATGGCGCGGATTACGCCTATACCGAGCGTTCCCTCGAACTGACCACCCGCTGGGCGCTGCGCGCCCGCGCCGCCTGTCCCGCGGGCTCGACGCACAATCTTCTCTTTGCCATCACGCAGGGCGGTTTTTTCAGGGACCTGCGCACACGTTCCATTGAGCAGCTCTGCGCCCACGACTTCGACGGTTTTGCCATCGGCGGCCTGTCCGTGGGCGAAAACAAGCATACCCTGTACGAATTCATCGACAGCACGGCCCCGCAGCTCCCCGCCGACAAGCCCCGCTATCTCATGGGCGTGGGTACCCCGCTGGACATCGTGACCGGCATCGCGGCGGGCATCGACATGTTCGACTGCGTGCTGCCCACGCGCAACGCCCGCAACGGAACGCTGTATACCTCCGTCGGCAAGATCAATATCAAGCGCCGCCAGTTCGCCGAAGACGATGGGCCCCTAGATCCCGGCTGCAACTGCTATACCTGCCGCACCTTCAGCCGCGCCTACCTGCGGCACCTCTACGTCAGCAAGGAACTTCTCTCCTTCCGCCTCAATTCCATCCATAATCTGACCTATTTCCTGTCCGTGGTGCGGCAGGCCAGACAGGCCATTATCGAAGGCCGTTTCCGCGACTTCCACGCCCGTATGTGCGCCCTGTACCCGGACGAGGCCGCCGCAGGCGCCGGCGCATAACAACGCGCCGTTTTTGGGGTCCCCTCCCCATGCCTGTTCCCCTCTTTTCCCCGGCGTGCCGCCCCTGCGCGGGGCACGTCGCGGAAGCCGTTCGCCCGCCGTTCCCCCGAGGAGCGGCGGGCCTCTTTTTTTCTCTCCGATACCGCCGGAACCGTCTTCGGAGGACGATCCCCTGAAGGCGGCATATTTTTATATTTTGTATCAATATTTTCTAGATTTATTGTAACTTGAAAATATTACTGATAAAATAAAAATTTCTGTAAAACTCCCGTATTAAATGAACTAAAGAATTTTACTACAGAAAAAATATACATTCTCTTGCAGTGATGCGGGAAAAAATGAAAAATCCGTGATTTTTGATGAAATCACGGATTTTTCATTTT
>CAJMRA010000137.1 GCA_905215675.1 uncultured bacterium
CAGCCTTTCCTGCGGAAAGGCATTCCCGGAATTCTTCCCCCCAGGCCCCCCAACCCTGCCCCAGCGCGCTTTTTCAGAGGGGACACAAGCCATGTGACAGCGTTCCAAACCACCCGGCCTGTCGTTTCGCGGGAAATGTGCGTTTTCCGCCCAGTTCTGTCCGGGCGGCGCTGTACCGCCGCCTCGCATTTTATCTTTTCGCAGCTAAGACGCGCTAACGGCACTTGACGAGAAAGGCAAAAAACGGACCGCCGAGCAGCGCCGTCACAACGCCCACGGGTATTTCCATACCGTCGCCCAGCAGCGAACGCGCCGCCACGTCGGCCCAGAGGAGCAACAGGCCGCCGCCGAAAAAAGCGCCGCAGAGCAGCGGCCCATGTCCCACGCCGAGCCGCAGCCGCAGCACATGCGGGGCCACGAGCCCCACAAAGCCGATGACCCCGGCCACGGCCACGCATCCCGCCGTCATGCAGCTTGCGCCGAACAGCAGAAGCAGACGGGCCCGCCCCACGGCAAGCCCTGTCTGGGCCGCCTGCTCGTCGCCGAGTCCCAGCACGTCCAGCGCCCGCCAGCAGCAGGCAATGCAGCAGAGACCCGGCAGGAGCGTCGCCAGCAGCAGCGGCAGGGCGTCCCAGCCCCTCCCCTGCAAGCTGCCCATAATCCAGAAGACGATACTTGTTACGGACTCCTCGTTCAGGGCCTTGACCAGCGCCACGACAGCGCCGAGAAAGGCGGCGACGGCAATGCCGCCGAGAATGATACTTTCACGGCTGAACGCGCCCCCGCTGCGACCAAGCCAGAGGGCGCCGCCGAGAGCCAGCAGCGCCCCGATCAGCGCCCCGCCGGAAACCAGCCCGGAGGCGCTGACACCGAGGAGAAGCGCCAGGGGTGCGCCGAAGGCAATGGCGATACTTGCGCCGCAGGCGGCCCCGGCGGAGATGCCGAGCGTAAAGGGGTCCGCCAGCGGATTGCGCAACACGCCCTGCAAGGCCACGCCCGCCGTCGCCAGCGCGCCGCCGCACAAAAGGGCGATGCAGGCCCGGGCCAGACGAATATGGAGCACGACGAGGGATGTTTCGGGAGAAACCGGCGCGGCAAGGCCGAGAGGGGCGGCGAACGCCGCCAGCACATCCTGCGCGGCAATCCCGGCGGGACCGGGCAGACAGGACAGCGGCAGGGAGACGAGACAGAGCAGGAAAACGCAGCTCAATACCCCGACAGGACATCGGGAAGAAGGGAAACCGTGCGGCATGAAGAAGAAAGGATAAGGGGCGGAAAAAAGCTTCGTCCTGCAAGGAGGGAAATCCCGCGACGGGATTTCCCTCCCTCAGGTTCTTGTCAGCTTTCCGGACGCCGTTTCAGACCTCGTTGCGTCCGGAGCGCGCAAACGCTCTAACGGTAATAGTGGCGATGGCCTTCCTGCGAATTGCCGATGATGCCGCCGGCCAGCGCGCCGGCAGCGCCCCCGGCCAGCGCGCCCCATCCGGCCGAACCGCCGGAAATGGTCGCAATGCCTGCGCCGCCCAGAGCGCCGAGAGCGGCGCCGCTGGCAACGCCCTGCTGGGTTCTGCTCATATTGGTGCACCCGAAGGCGCCGGCGCAGAGCATCATGACAAGACCGATACTCAGCATTTTTTTCATGGATTATCCTCCGTCGGGCAGGCTTCGCCCGCCACGGGAAAGAGAAAGGACACGGGACAAGGAAAAAGGGAAAGGAATGCTCCTACTTCCGGGCAGCCAGACGCGGCTGAATAACCTGATACCAGAGAACATTCATGACCGGACGGGACAGTTCGCCGGGATTGGCGGCATACCAGGCATCCACTTCCTGGATGATCTGCCGACGGGGCGTATCCTTGAAAGCCTTGACCCATGCCTTTTCAAAGGGAGAAAGTGTGGAGGCGGGAGTTTTTCCCCTGGCCGCCGCGGCTTCCGTCAACTTCCCGTTGACGGCATATTCCACGGCAATGGCGGTATCCATGCCGAAAAGGAATGCGGCCTTGTTGTCCGGGCTGGTCTTCTGCCACACGTCGCCCGTCAATTGCGCAATGGGATCTCCGCTCCGGGTCGCCTCTTCCTGCGCGCCCGCAGCCGAAGCGCCGGACACGAGCGCCAGGGCAAGCAACAGACCTACTATACGTTTTCTCACGTTACAGACTCCTTTGTCAGCAATGACGATGTGAAAAGGTTGGACGCCGGTCGCCGACAGCGCAAGAAACGCAACGGGAGCCGACATCGTCTCTTGTCAGGAGCACAGGAAGCGGCACGTCTGCAAGGCGGAGACCCATTCGGGAAAAATCTCGACGCCACGGCTCTGCAACGGCATATCAAAAGGATACGACCGCAAAGCCTTATCTCATAAGTACATCAGCCGCCACAACATGGCAAGAACAACACTGGTTTAAAATTTGAAACCAGAGAAAAGAACCGTAACATGCCTCCGGGCGGGGAAAGAACGTTCCGGGTTCCTGTGCGCCGGAGCCCGTGACGGAGAGAAAAACGGCGCGAAAGCTCTTCGCTGCGGCGACGGGCGTCGCGAAGAACGCGCGGGAAACGGTCGATCCGAATCAGCAGAGATCCGCATCCGCAGGCAGACGCTCCCAGTAGATGCGCCCCTTTTTCTTGTACTTGCGCAAGAGGACATAGACGCTTCCAGGGCCGCCGTCGTGGGGCTGGGCCGTGCAGAAGGCCAGCACGACGCGCTTGAAGGGTTCCTGCGTCAACCACGTCTGAACCTTGCTGCGCAGGATGCCGATACCGTCCGGGGAATTGCGGCCCCGCCCGGGTACCAGCAGGACGACGCGCAGTCCCCTGTACCAGCTGCCGCGCAAAAAGCCCCGCAGGGTTTCAAAAGCCTGCTGCACGTTCAGGCCGTGCAAATCAAGATGCGCTTCCGGGCTGAGGCCGCCTTCGCGCAGCTTGTTCATAATCATGGGATCAAGTCCCACCACATGCCCTTCCAGATACTCGTCGGTAAAGGAAAGCGCAAACTCCAGCTTTCCGTCCATGAAATCCTGAAGCGAAAGCTCTCCGGCCTCGGGCGTCATGGCGGAGGGCTCCACGGCGGGCGGCACGTCGCGCCCCCTGCCCTGAAGCGGACAGGCTTCCTTCACGGCATCCAGAAACAGCGCGCTGTCCTCGTCCGCATCCGTCGCCGACGGCGGGAGCGGCGCGGCCGGCGCTTCGACGGCGCGAGCCCTTTTCTTCCGTTTTTCCTTTTTTCCCTTGCCGCCGGACGGCAGGGGCACGCAGTCGGCCAGCGTCACGCCGGGCATGCCGCCGTTCCCCTTCGACGATGGCGCGTCCGCCCCCCGCGCCATGGCGCGCAGGAACAGGGCGGCGGCTTCCTCATCTTCGGGAGCGACCGGTTCATGGCGATATACCCTGTTGCCCCGCCGGGGGGCGGGCATGGGGCTTTCCCGTTTTTGCGGGAAACGCTTCTTGTCCAGCGATCGGAAGGGATTTTCAAGAAAAGGGGCATTTGAATCCGCCATACCGGCCTCCTGAAACAAACCGCACGCAGCGGGTCTGTTCCAGAGATGAACACAAAGCGCACCCATGGTCAAAGAAAAAAAAAGCCGCGGCACGCCGCGGCACAAAAAACCGGATAAGGGGGGAATCTACTTGTCCTGTGCGGGAGCGGCTTCCCCGGCGGGAGTCGCGGGCTTGTCCGCTGCGGGAGCGGCGGGCGCGGGGGCCGCCGGAGCGCTTTCCGTCGCCGGGGCGGCGGGCGCAACCCAGTCAACGCCGATCACCGAGGACTTGGGAGCGGCAATGCGCGGGCTTGTCACATAGGTATAGCTCAGGCAGGTAATCACAAAGACAACAGCCATGAAGGCCGTCATCTTGGCCAGAATACCGCCTGCGCCGCTGCTGCCGAAGACGGACGAATTGCCGCCGCCGAAAATGACGCCCATGCCTTCCTTGCCTGCCTGAAGCAGAATCAGGACGACAAGCAGCACGCACACGATGATATGCAGGGTGAGAATCAGAGTTTCCACGACAACTCCCGTCAGACGACAAAAAAATGGTGCTTGGCGACGGAAGACCGCCTCCATCCTGAAGCAGGACGGCGATCTTTCGTCGTATCAGGACATTCGCCGCCGAAAACCGGCCTAACCGGCTTCGGCAATGCGCAAAAAGCTTTCAGCCTCTAAAGAGGCACCGCCTATCAGAAGACCATTGACATTGTCAAGCGCCAGCAGGGACGCCGCATTGTCGGGCTTGACGCTGCCGCCGTAGAGCAGGGGGATTTCGTCGGCGACCGCGCCGACCACGTCCCGCAGCAGACGACGCGCCAGCGCGTGAGCCTCCAGCACTTCGGCGCATCCCGCCACCTTGCCGGTGCCGATGGCCCATACCGGTTCATAGGCCACGGCCACATGCGCCGCCGCCGTTTCCGCCGCCACATCGGCCAGACCTTCGCGCAGCTGCCGACGCAGCACGGCTTCCAGCTGCCCGGCTTCGCGCTCCTCCAGCGTTTCGCCGACGCACAGCATGACGTTCAGCCCGGAGGACAGGGCGAAAGCCGTCTTGCGCCCCACAAAGGCGTCGCTTTCGCCCAGCACATGACGCCGCTCGGAATGCCCCGTCAAAACCCAGGTCGCCCCGGCGTCGCGCAGCATGGCCGGAGAAATTTCGCCGGTGAAGGCCCCCTTTTCGGCGGGATACACATCCTGACCGCCGACGGCCAGACCCTCGCGCGCGGCAAAGACCTCCGCCACGTCGGCAATGGCCGTGAACGGGGGAAAAACTATCAGCGACCTGCCGTTGCCGGGAAGACCGGCTACGACGGCTTCGGCCGTCTTCCGGGCTTCGGCCCGCGTCTTGTGCATTTTCCAGTTGGCTGCGATAAGGGTTTTCATAGGCGAATCTTTCCTTTCCTCTGTATCGGATAACGTCAGGGAACGCGTGTAGACAAGGGCGTCCTCACCGGTATCGGCATAATAGCGGGGACGCCTCCCGGCCACAACGAACCCCTGCCGCTCGTACAGACTGCGGGCGGGCGTATTGCCGACCCGGACTTCAAGAACAGCCTTCTCCATACCCATTTTGGCCGCCGTGCGCAAGGCCAGCGCCAGAAGGCGGCAACCGATGCCCCGCCGCCGCAGCTCCGGGGCCACGGCCAGATTGAGCACTTCCATCTCGTCCGCCGTGATATAGACGGAAATATAGGCCCGCACGCCCCTGTCGCCGTCCAGACCGAAGGCCGCGAACGCCGCCTGCCCGAAGGCCGCCCGGCATTGCTCCTCGCTCCACGGCAGGGTAAAACAGGCTTTCTCCAACGCGTGCAGCGCGGGCGCGTCGCTTGCGTCAAGCCGTCGAAAATGCCAGGAAGAATTCATGATGTCATCCATGCCGTATACCGAATCCGCAGCGGACATGCCCCTGCCGGACGCCCTGGAAATCGTGGACGGCCGCAACAGGCTTCTGCTTGTCATGCCGTGCGCCGAGGCGCTGCGTCAGGGACTTCCGCACAGGGCCGTCGCCCTGCTGCCGCATCTGCGCCGCCGCTTTTTCCTGCTGCGCCGTCGCGAACTCTGGGATGTGGCGGCGCTTGCGCCCCTGCCCGCGGGCCGCAGCCGCATGGATACGGCGCTCGGCTTGCTGGAACGTCTGGGACTCCCGCCCTGTCCGCTGGAACGACTGGCGCTGCTGCCTCCTGCCGCGGGCGCTCCCTGTTTCGTGGACGTGTTCGCCGCCCGCCTGCGCGCCGCGCCGGATTTTCCCGAGACCTGGGAAGCCCTGCCCGTGGACGCCGACGCGCTGGCCGGACTTCAGGCCCTGCCCGACGCGCCGCTGTCGCCCCTGCTGCGCCGCATCCCGCCTCAGCTCCTGCGGGACTGTTCCTCCGCCGCCCGTTCCGCCGCCCGGCGCAGCAGCCCGCATACCGCCGCATGCACCCGGCCGTTGGTGGCGACAACCTCGCCGCCGAAAACATAACCGGCTTCGGAAGGCAGCGTCAGCCGTCCGCCCGCCTCCTCCACCAGCAGCCAGCCCGCCGCCATGTCCCAGGGTTTGAGCCACAGCTCATAAAAGACGTCGAGACGCCCGCAGGCCACATAGGCCAGATCGACGGAAGCCGCGCCGATGCGCCGCATTCCCTGGGTGGCGGGCAGCATGAGACGCAGGCGCTCTAGCACCTCCGGCAGTTTCCTGTCCACATCATAGGGAAAACCCGTGGCGCACAGGCATTGCTGCAACTCGGTTTCCCGGCTGACGGCAACGGCCTTTCCGTTGCAGAAGGCGCCCAGCCCGCGCGCGGCCCAGAAGCATTCGTCCATCATGGGCACATTGACCACGCCCAGCGCCACGTGCCCGTCGCGCCACAGGGCCACGGACGTGCCCACCTGCGGGATGCGATGCACGAAATTGGTCGTCCCGTCCACGGGATCGATGATCCAGCAGTCCCCGGCGGGCCGGGCCCCCGCCTCGCTGCTCTCCTCGGCCAGAAATCCCACGCCGGGCGTCAGCGCCGCAAGGCGCTCCTTGAGAAAGGACTCCACGGCCAGATCCGTCTGCGTCACCAGATCGACGCGTCCCTTGTGCCGCACCTGCCGTTCTTCTCGCCATTGCCGCCGTATGATGTCCCCGCTCTCGCGCACCACGGCGACAAGTTCCCTGAGAAGCAATTCCGCTTCCGCCGATGTTTCTTTCATGTTTTACTTCAAGTTTAGAGCGTTTCAAACTGAAATTGCTCTAGGGCGTGTTAACACTAAATCGTTCTTCTGGGGGGAAGGGAACCCCCTTGGCTA
>CAJMRA010000138.1 GCA_905215675.1 uncultured bacterium
GGTATTTTCCAGTTTGAAACGCGTTGCATTTCAAACCATACGGCCTGTCGTTTCGTGGAAAAAACAAGGAAAAACTTCATGAAGGAACTCTGGCTCCGCAAGGGCGAGGATCGTCGTTTACGCGCCGGGCATCTCTGGGTCTTCGGCAATGAGGTCGACGTCAGCAAAAGCCCCCTGGGCGATTTTGCGCCGGGCGAGGAAGCGCTGATACGCGACGCGCGCGGTCAGGCGCTGGGCTGCGCCTTCGTCAACCCGCACTCCCTGATCTGCGCCCGCATCTACAGCCGCAAGGCAGGGCAGTCCCTGGACGAGGCGCTTTTGCGGCAACGTCTGGAAACGGCGCTGGCGCTGCGCGAGCGCTGTTTCGACGCGCCCTATTACCGCCTCTGTCACGGAGAAGGCGACATGCTGCCCGGTCTTGTCGTCGATCGCTTCGGCGATCATCTCACGGTGCAGATCGGCACGGCGGGCATGGAAGCGCGCAAGGATCAGCTCCGGGAGGCCCTGCACGCCCTGCTTGCTCCCGCCTCCATCCTCTGGGACAACGATCTTGCCTCGCGCGGGCTGGAAGGTCTGGCGCGCGACAGCGAGACGGAGGGCGACGTTCCTCAGGAGCTGGACGTGCCGGAAAACGGCTGCCGCTTTTTTGCGCCCTGCCGTACCGGTCAGAAAACAGGCTGGTTCTATGATCAGCGCCGTAACCGCGCCGAAGCCGCGCGCCATGCGGCGGGCGTCCACGTGCTCGACATCTTCTCCTATGCCGGAGGCTTCGGCGGCACGGCGGCCCGCTCCGACGCGTCTTCCGTCACCTTTATCGACGCCTCGCAGACCGCCGTGGACTATGCCGTCCGCAATGCCGCCCGCAATGCGCCGCGCCTTGCCGATGCGGGCGCCGTCACGGGTCTGTGCGGCGACGCGTTCGAGCTCATGGAACGGCTGTACGCCGAAGGCCGCCGCTTCGGGCTGGTGTGCCTTGATCCGCCCGCCTTCATCAAGCGCCGCAAGGATGCGGAACAGGGCAAGGCCGCGTACCGCAAGGCCAACGCCCTTGCCGTGCGCCTGCTGGAACCCGGCGGCGTCTTCGTCTCCTGTTCCTGTTCCCATCACCTGCCCGCCGAAACCCTGCGCGGTCTGGTGGCGCTGGCCGCCGCCAAAAATCACCGGCAGGGACGCATCCTGTATGCGGGCGGACAGCCGGAAGATCATCCCGTGCATTGCGCCATGCCCGAAACAGCCTACCTCAAGTGCTTCATCGCCCATATGGCCTGAATATGGCCTGAACCGGGGCGTGCTTTCTGTTGACGAGTACGCCCGGGGAAAATATGCTGACGAGATACGGGGCCCCGTTCAGGGAACGCGGCCCCGATCTCCGAAACGCGCGACCGTTTTTCCCGTTTACCTGCAAGGACATTTCCTCATGCTCAATAAAGTCCGTCTGCTGACTCCCGGCCCCACCCCGCTGCCGGAACGCGTTCGTCTGGCGCTTGCCCACGACATGATCCATCATCGCAAAAGCGAATTCAAAGCCGTCATGCTCCGCGTGCAGGAGCAGCTGCGCGTCCTGTTCGGCACGCAGGGCCCGGTGCTTCCGCTGTCCTGTTCGGGAACAGGGGCCATGACGGCCGCCGTACACGGTCTCTTTGCGCCGGGAGAAAAGGTGCTCGCCATCGAAGGCGGCAAGTTCGGACAACGCTGGCGCGCCATTGCCGAACAGCGCGGGCTGGCCGTCGTCTCCCTTGAAGTGCCGTGGGGACAGGCGGTATCGCCCGAAGACGTCCGTCAGGCGCTGGATGCCGATCCCTCCATCAGGGGCGTTCTGGTACAGCTTTCCGAAACCTCCACCGGCGTTCTCCACCCCGTCGAGGCCCTTGCCGCGCTGACACGCTCCCGCGACGTGCTGCTGGTGGTGGACGGCATCTCCGGCGTGGGCCTGTCTCCCTGCCCCATGGACGCGTGGGGGCTGGACTGCCTGCTTACCGGCTCGCAAAAGGGGCTCATGCTGCCGCCGGGACTGGCGCTGCTGGCCCTTTCGCCGCGCGCATGGCGCAAGGCGGAAGCAACGGCCTCCGGCTGCTTCTATTTCAACCTGCCCAAGGAACGCGCCAATGTGGAAAAGGGACAGACCCTTTTCACCTCGCCCGTCAATCTCATCGTCGGTCTGGAAGAAAGCCTCAAGCTGCTGCTCGAAAACGGGCTTGAATCCGTCTACCGCAAGCAATGGGCCCTCACCATGCTGACGCGCACCGGCGTGGCGGCGCTGGGCCTTGAACTCTTCGCCCCGCACAATTTCGCCTGGGGCATCACCAGCGTGCGCCTGCCCGCCGGAGTGGACGGCAACGAGGTGGTCCGCCTTGCCGCCGAACGTTACGGCGTTTACATGGCCGGAGGGCAGGATCACCTCAAGGGCCGGATTGTCCGTATCGGCCATATGGGCTGGGTGGACTGGGCCGACGTGCTTGCGGGGCTGCACGCGCTGGCCGCGTCGCTTCAGGAAGCGGGCGGTCACAGCGGTTCCCGCGATTACCTCGAACAGGGTCTTGCCGCCTATCATGCGGCGCTTGCCGCCGATCCCGGCGCTCCCCTGCCCCTGACGCACGCCTGACGCCTTTGAAGCGGCGCAATCCTGTCATGCCGGGGCGTCCGTCCCCGGCACGACGCGCCGCCTGTTCATGGAGAGTACGCTATGAGCCAGACCCCGCCTTCGGGCATGCCGGAAGTCACCTTCTCCACCTTCATCATCTCGCTGGCTTCGTCCGCGCTGGTGCAGCTGGGAGAAGTGCCCAACCCGGAAACCGGCACGACAGACACGGACCCCTGCATGGCGCGCCACAGTATCGACATTCTGGAAATGCTGCGTCAAAAAACGGCCAACAATCTTGACCGGCAGGAAAGCAGACTCCTCGACAGCATCCTGTACGAACTGCGCATGAAATATGTCATCCGCTGCGGCAACAACGACTGCTGCAAGGAAAAATAAGGACTTCCGGCTTACGAACAAAAGGAAAAGACCGCATGGAAGAACGCACTATCAACGTGGGACTCGTGGGCATCACGGGATATACGGGCATGGAACTGGCGCGGCTGCTGGCGACGCATCCCCGCATGCGCCTTACCGTCGCCTGTTCCCGCGCGGAAGCGGGCCGCCGTCTCGGCGACTTCTATCCCTTTCTTGAAAAACTTCCCGGCGCGGACGTGGTCATCAGCGAATTCAACGCCCGCACGGCCGCGCAGGACTGCGAGGTCGTCTTTCTTGCCGTCCCCCACGGCAAGGCCATGGAAATGGCGGCGGATCTGCTGGAAGCGGGCGTCAAGGTCGTGGATCTTTCCGCCGACTTCCGCCTGCGCGATGCCGACACCTACGAAGCCTGGTACGTGCCGCACACGCGCAAGCACCTGCTGCACCGCGCCGTGTACGGTCTGCCGGAACTCTACGCCGCGGAAACCGCGCGCGCCTCGCTCGTGGCCAATCCCGGCTGTTACCCCTCGGCGTCCATTCTCGGCCTGTATCCGGCCCTCAAGCACGGCCTTGTGGAAACCGACGGCATCGTCATCGACGCCAAGTCCGGCACGACCGGCGCGGGACGCAAGGCCGTCGTCACCTCGCTCTACTGCGAAGTCAGCGACACCTTCCGCGCCTACGGCCTCGGCAAGCACCGCCATACGCCCGAAATAGAACAGGAAGTGTCGCTCGTGGCGGGCAGGGACGTCACCGTGTCCTTCAATCCGCATCTTGTGCCCATGAACCGCGGCATCCTCGCCACCATCTACACCCGCCTGCTCTCGCCCGACACGACGCTGGACGACGTTCACGCGGCCTATGAGGAAACCTGGAGCGCCAGCCGCTGGGTACGCGTGCTGCCCAAGGGCAAGCTGCCGGAAACCCGCCATGTGCGCGGCTCCATGTTCTGCGATATCGGCCTTGTGGTCGATCCCCGTACCCGCCGCCTGATCATCGTCTCGGCCATCGACAATCTCTGCCGCGGCGCTTCCGGGCAGGCGTTGGCCAACGCCAACCTCATGTGCGGCCTGCCCGTGGAAACCGGCCTTGCCGCCGCGCCGCTGATGCCGTAACGCCGTCCGGTCCGTTTACCGCATCCCCGCGTCGGGGAAGGAGGCCCCTGCCGGACAGCGCGCCTCCTTCCCCGTCCCGGCTCCGAAGCCCGCCTCCCGGCGTGCCCTTTTCGGCGGAACGGGCCTCCGCAAAGGTCCCTCCCCCGGCGTACCGTCCCAACCCTGAACCGTCCCTTGCTGCCGGTTCATTTTCGAGGCCCCATTCATGAGTCAAAATCCCTTTGCAGGCTTTGCCGATCCGGATCTTTGCCGCCGGCTGCTGGCACGGCTGGAACAGGCGCTGGCGGGCATTCCCGGCGGACGCATGCGCTTCATGGAAGTCTGCGGCACGCATACCGTCGCCATCTTTCGCAGCGGTCTGCGCTCTCTCCTGCCCGCGGGCGTGGAACATCTCTCCGGTCCGGGCTGCCCCGTCTGCGTCACCCACGACGCCGAAATCGCCGCCTTTCTTGATATGGCCGGTCGGGACAACGTCATTCTGGCCACCTTCGGCGATCTGCTGCGCGTCCCCGGTCCCGGAGGCCGCACGCTCAAGCATGCGCAGGCGCAGGGCGCGCGCATTGAAATCGTTTATTCCCCGCTGGACGCCCTGACGCTGGCCGCCGCCAATCCCTCCGCCACGGTCGTCTTCCTTGCCATCGGCTTTGAAACCACCGCGCCCACCGTGGCCGCCACCCTGATGCTGGCGGATCAGCGCAAGCTCGACAATTTCTGCATCTTCTCCCTGCACAAGCTCGTTCCCCCGGCCCTGCGCGCCCTGCTGGACGACGCCCGCTCCGACACCGCCGGGCCGTACGGCATCGACGCCTTTCTCCTGCCCGGACATGTCTCCACAATTCTGGGGCTGGAACCCTACGCCTTCCTGTCGCGGGACTATCGCGTTCCCGCCGTGGTGGGCGGATTTGAACCGGCCGATATCCTGCTTGCCCTCTGCATCATGGCCGAACAACTGCGCGACGCCGCGCCCGCCGTGGTCAACGCCTACCCGCGCGCCGTGGGCGACAACGGCAATCCCCGTGCCCGCGCCCTGCTGGAAGAATACTTCACGCCCGCCGACGCCCTCTGGCGCGGCATCGGTCGCATTCCTCTCAGCGGGCTGGCCCTGCGACCGGCCTACGCCCACCGGGACGCCGCCCTGCGCCTGAACGTCTCCCTGCCCGAAGTGCCGCCCCTGCCCGGCTGCCGCTGCGGCGACGTGCTGCGCGGTCGCCTTGCGCCGCCCCAATGCCCGCTCTTCGGCAAGGCCTGCACTCCGGCAAAGCCCGTGGGGCCCTGCATGGTCTCCACGGAAGGCAGCTGCGCAGCCTATTTCAAATATGCCATGCTCGCATGATTCCGCACAACACTTAGAGCAATTTCAGTTTGAAACGCTGCGCGTTTCAAACCATACGGCCTGGCGTTTCGCGGAAAAAAGGTGAAACGCTCTAAAGCAACACTTTCAGGAAAAAAGGACATGGACGACTGCATTCTTCTGGACGCGGGCAGCGGCGGCCGCGCATCGCAACGCCTCATTGCCGACTGCTTTCAGCGCCACTTTGCCAACCCGCTTCTGGATCGCATGGATGACGCCGCCCTGCTGGAAATGGACATGCAGGGCCCGCTTGCCATGAGTACGGACTCCTATACCGTCACGCCGCTTTTCTTTCCCGGCGGCAGCATCGGTACCCTTGCCGTTCACGGCACGGTCAACGACGTCTCCATGCTGGGCGCCCGCCCCCGCTTTCTGAGCTGCGCCTTCATCATCGAGGAAGGCCTGCCCGTGGAAACGCTGGAACATGTCGTCAGCGACATGGCCGAAGCGGCGAGACATGCGGGCGTCCTCATCGTCACCGGCGACACCAAGGTTGTACAACGCGGCGCGTGCGACAAGATTTTCATCAATACGACAGGAATCGGCGTCGTCACCGCCGACCCGGCCCCTTCCGGGCACAACGCCCGCCCCGGCGACGTAGTGATCGTCAGCGGCGCCATGGGCGATCACGGTCTGACCATCATGGCCCATCGGGAAGGGCTCTCCTTCCTTTCCGATGTCCGTTCCGATTCCGCCCCGCTCAACAACATGCTGCAAAACGTCCTGCACGCCGTCAACGAGGTGCATGTCCTGCGCGATCCCACGCGCGGCGGACTGGCAACCACCCTGAACGAAATAGCCCAGCAATCCGGCGTCAGCATCCTTCTTGAGGAAAACGCCATCCCCGTCCATGAATCCGTACGCAGCGGCTGTTCCTTTCTCGGGCTTGATCCCCTCTATCTAGCCAATGAGGGCAAATGCATCTGCATTCTTCCCGCCGCCGATGCCGACGCCGCGCTGGAAGCCATGCGGCAAAGCCCCTTCGGCAGGGAAGCCGCCGTCATCGGCCGCATAGAGGAAGGAAAGGCGCAGGTCCGCCTTACCACCCCCATCGGCGGGCAACGCCTGCTCGGCATGCTCGAAGGCGCGCAGCTTCCCCGAATCTGCTGAAATGCTGAAATAAAGAACGATGCCCGGCGGTTTCCATAATCATGACGTGCCGCCGGGGGACGGCGATGCGGGCCTTGTCCCGCGCGTTTCCACTCCCCGTCATCCTCCTGAATAAAGCGCGCTGGGGGAGGGGAACCCCCTCTCGCGCGAGCAGCGACCGAAGGCGGCCGCAGGCCGTGCCCGTTGCGAC